>NZ_JAYGHW010000020.1:0-35098 GCF_034932185.1 Spirulina sp. CCNP1310
AAGGACGCATCCCTAAGCGGTAGCTGAGTTCCCACTGACGACCCATGTAGCAGAAGATGCCGATCAGGAAGTGGAAAATCACCAGTTGGTAGGGACCACCGTTGTAGAGCCACTCATCGAGGGAAGCGGCTTCCCAGATGGGGTAGAAGTGCAAGCCGATGGCGTTGGAGGAGGGAACAACCGCACCGGAGATGATGTTGTTGCCGTAGAGCAAGGAACCAGCCACGGGTTCACGGATGCCGTCGATGTCCACGGGGGGAGCAGCGATGAAGGCGATGATGAAGCAGGTGGTGGCGGTCAGGAGGGTGGGGATCATCAAGACACCAAACCAGCCCACATAGAGGCGGTTGTTGGTGCTTGTCACCCATTGACAAAAGCGTTCCCAGAGGGAGGCGCTTTGTTGGGCTTGAAGGGTGGTTGTCATGGTTTGAATGATAACTATGAATGTTTTTGACAAACGGGCGGCTGCATATTCTGCTTAACCGCTTGAGCTTATGTTAGAGCAAACATTGCAAATTGTAAAGGACTAATTCAGAAATTTCTCAGAATCGGCCTATCAGCCAGGGGGCCAAGCCATGGGCCGCCCGCCCAGGATATGGAGGTGAAGGTGATCGACGGTTTGGCCGCCATCGTTACCATTGTTAATCACCACCCGATAGCCGTTGGTTAAGCCTGCTTCAGTGGCGACTTTTTGCACCATACAGAGGAGATGTCCCAAAAGGGCGTGATCTTCACTGCTGGCTTCTGAGAGACGGGGGATCGGTTTTTTGGGGATGATCAGGATGTGGGTGGGGGCTTGGGGGCTGATGTCATTGAAAGCAAGACAGAGGTCGTCTTCGTGGACAATGTTAGCCGGGATTTCTCTACGGATAATTTTGCTAAAAATGGTTTCGCTCATGGGCTGCCCTTAGATGGAGTGGGATTATTGTACCAAGGGGGTTAGTCGTGGCGATCGCCCCCCTCAAATCCCACTCCTCAAATCCCACTCCTCAAATCCCTCAATCCTCCCACAACCGACGGCGGGGCGACCCGGCTAAATGATCATGGGTTTGCCGCAAGAGATCGGGAATGGGTAACTGGCTGGGGCAACGGGGCAGGCAATCGCCGCAATCGGTGCAGCGATCGCCCCGCTTGCCCGGAAACCAATGGCCCGCCTTTTCCGCCATGCCATAGCGGTATTGGCCAAACCCGGTCATGCCATAACCGAGGGCTAAGTTCCGCAACCGCAACAATTCCGGGATATTAATGGCTTCTGGGCAAGGTAAACAGGCATAGCATTGGTGGCATTGCGTTGTCCCCAAGTTTTCCAGTAATGCACCTGCTAAACGGTTAAAAATTTGCGTTTCCTGCGCCGTGAGGGGGTGGGTGCGATCGCCCCATTCTAGGGGCGCAATTAACTCCTCCGGGGTTGCTGCTCCCAAACTTAAGGTGGTAATCCGAGGATCGGAGAGTAAAAAGCGATAATTCAATCCCAAAGGTGAAAACGGGGCGCAAAGTTGCACCAGTTGCGGCGGCGGTTGATGGAGTTGCCCCCCCTTATCCGCAGGGGAAATAATCAAAACCCCTAGATCCTGGGCCTGGGCCTGTTGCACCGCTGGCTCGTTGCGCTGAAAGAAGGTGTAGTAATGAAGATTGATAAAATCAAAGGCCTGAGTTGCCAAGGTTGCCAAAATCACATCTAAGGGGCCATGGGTGGAAAATCCGATGAACCGGACTAACCCCGCTGCTTTGATGGCGGCTAATTGTGCCAGTCCTGAGGTGTGCAACCAATGGAGATGGTCGGGGGTGTTGAGGCCGTGGATGGCTAAACAATGGAGGCGATCGCGCTGGAGCCGTTGCAGCGATTGTGCCAATCTTGCCTGTAAATCAGGGCCAGGCAGTAATTTTGTGGTGAGAATGAGGCGATCGCCCACCGAAGCCGGTAAGTCTCGTAAAATTTTCCCTAGGTAAACCTCACTATTGCCGTAAGCTTGGGCCGTTTCAATGTGGTTAACTCCTAGGGCGATCGCCGCCTCCACCGTGGCGCGAAAGGCGCGAAAATCCCCCAGACCCCGCATCGTCCCAAGGGAGAAGACCGAAAGCACTAGGCCGGTTTTACCAAAGCGGCGATAGTCCATGGGTTGAGTTCTACCCCTTAGGATTCACCGTTACCCGGTTGGCGATTCATATTCTTAAAATCTTCAGGGCTGAGGTTGGCAAGAAAATCCCGGAACGCCTGCCGCTCCTCCTCATCGGCTTCGCGATCCACCGGAATCGAAGCCGCCGCCACCACCTCCTCCATCACCCAAATCGGGCTATTCGTCCGTAAAGCAATGGCGATCGCATCACTGGGGCGACAGTCAATCTCATGAATATCCTCCCCCTGCTGGAGGCAAAGCACCGCATAAAATGTGTTGTCCTGAAGGGAATGGATCACAATCCGGGTGAGATTCAGGCTGAAGCTATCAAAAATGTTGCCAATCAGATCATGGGTGAGGGGGCGAGGGGGAGGTTCGTGGTTTTCAATCGCGCCAATAATCGCCTTGGCTTGGTCTTGACCAATACAAATCGGTAAAGCGCGACGGTCGGAACCATCCTTGAGTAAGACTATTGGACTCCGGGTATAGGCATCAAGGGCAATCCCCGCAACGGTCATTTCAATCATTGGCTCATTCTCTCAAATGAATGAATGCTCCGCCACCTGCGTTCCGCGAGGTGGAGGTGCCTACAAGGATTTATCCCTCGTGACAGGTGGCATTCTCACCGTGCTGCGGAAACTTTTGCCCGCATACACCCCTAAGTCGTTTCCGCTTAGGACTGACGAATAATTTTGCCCTGAGTCTGACATTGATTAACCGACTACAGAGGACTTATAGGTCGCTTTACCTTTCTCAACCAATCGTGTCTCTGGGGAGTTCGGGTTCTATACCCGCCCATTACCGTGCCAGTTGAGATAGGAGAATTATACCACAATCTCCGCTCCTTGACCGCCACCTGCGAGCGAGGTGGGGGAGTGCGTCACTATTTTTGTTCAGTATGCCCTAGTCTGTGGGGGAATGGGACAAAAAAATGATTAATCCTGCCTAAGGGGAGCGATCGCCCCCTGTTTCCGTCCATCCTCTCTATTCAGAATTTGGTGTATATCTGTATAATGGGGGATCGCGACAGTAAACCAGCCCTAAACGACATCATGGCAGTCCCCAAAAAGAAAACCTCCAACGGCAAACGAGATCAACGCCGCGCTAATTGGAAGCGCAAGGCCGCCTTTGCTGCTCAAAAAGCACTTTCCCAAGGGAAATCCGTCCTCACCGGCCGCTCCAATAGCTTTGTCTATCCCACAGACGAAGAAGAGGACGACGAGGAATAGGGTCTAATCCGGAGATCCCCCCTGCCCCCCTTTTCAAGGGGGGTTTTTGCTGAGGAATCATCCTGCCAGCGGTAGAGGCGAAAAATTGTTGTGCCTCCGGCAGGCTTACGCCAACGCCCCTACGGTGATGCGATCGCTCAGTTCGTAGTATGGAATTCAGTCCGCTCCCCCCTGTTTTTAGAGTCATGCAGAGCATTGAATTAAAACTGGTCTCTTTTGTCCCGGAGCCGGCCAAAGGCTTGGATCGGATCGGTGGTGTTCATCGCAGCTTGCAGCGTCGGATCATCCCATTGCAGAAACAAATTGGTTTGCTTCTCCATCCCTAGCCAGGTGGGAATTGTGGCTTTACCGGCTTGGCGCAGGCTTTCAACTTCTTGATAACGCTGCTGAAGCTCAGGAGAGGGGGGGACAATGGTAAGGGTAAACGTGAGATTACGGACAGTATATTCGTGGGCGCACCAAACGCGGGTGTGATCCGGTAGGTGGCGCAATTTCCCTAAGGATGTCACCATTTGGGCCGGTGTGCCTTCAAAGAGACGACCACAGCCGCCACTAAAAATCGTATCGCCACAGAATAACTCCCCCGGTTGATCCGGTGTAGTGGGGGGAAAATAATAGGCAATGTGGGCGCGGGTATGGCCAGGAACATCAAAGACTTGGGCGGGGCGATCGCCAAATTGGAGGCGATCGCCCTCCTGCAAAAAGACATCCTGCCCCGGAATTCGCCCCCGATCCCCTGCTCCGCCATAGATACACAAATCGGGAAAAGCTTGCTTTAAAGCTCGGTTGCCCCCAATGTGATCATGGTGGTGATGGGTGTTGAAAATTGCCACTAAGGTTGCCCCCAGCACCTTTAATTCAGCCAACACAGGTTCAGACTCGGCCGGATCCACCACCGCTGCCTCACCTCGGGCGGGATCATGGAGCAGGAAAATATAATTATCAGAGAGGACAGGAACGCGACGAATATCCATGAAGAAATTTTCCCAACAAGAGGACTGCATCCCATGGTAAATCATACAACCCAGGGCAATGAACTGCCCCTAGAAGATCAAATAACCTATATTTTGGAAACCGGCCAGATCAGTCGCACGGATTATTTCCAATTCATGACCCGGTTTTTAGCGATGGGCAAAACCAATCCGGCCCAGCGGCAATTGATTAATCAAATTTTCGACCAGGTGCAGACGGGGCAGATTACGTTTGCGGCGAGCTATGGGGAGTAGGGGAACCGGGAATGGGCAATGGGCAACGGGGAATAGGGAACCGTAGGGGCGTTGGCGTAAGCCTGCCGGAGGCACAAAAATTTTTCGCCCTGGATTGCCTTTAGAGCAGCGCTTTGAGCATGGTTTGCAGTTTGAGTTGAATTTCCCCTAATTCCCGCTCCGGATCGGAACCGGCGACGATTCCGGCTCCGCCGTAGAGCCTTGCCTGTTGACCGCGAATTAAAGCGGAACGAATGCCCACAATAAATTCACTGCCGCCTTGGGCATTGAGCCAACCGATGGGGGCGGCGTAAAGACCGCGATCGCCCCCCTCATAGCGTTGAATATGGTCACAGGCCACCGCCATCGGCACACCAGCAACGGCGGGGGTGGGGTGGAGTTGGGCGACGATATCGAGGGGGTGAAGGCTGGGGGGGACAGGGGCAGTAATGGGAGTCCAAAGGTGTTGAATTTGCCGCAGTTGCCGCAGTTGTAGCGGAGAGCGCACCGGGTCTAAACCCAAGGCCACCAATCTTTGGGTAATGTAATCACTCACCGCTTGATGTTCTCGCCTTTCCTTGTCTGAGGTGAGGAGTTGCCGGGCTAAATGGGCATCGAGTTCGGGGGTTTCTCCCCTAGGGGCAGAACCCGCGAGGGCATCGGTTTGCAACATCCCCCCCTGAATCCGGATCAATCGTTCGGGACTCGCCCCAATGAAGCTATGGCCTTGGGCATTGGTGAAGGCAAAGGTATAGCAATCGGGGTGATGGCGGCGGAGGGCGGCTAAGGCTGTGACGACGGCGAAGGGCTGCGAACTGACGAGATCCACCGCATGGGCCATGACAATTTTCGACAACTTCCCAGCGGCGATCGCCTCTAAGGCCCATGCCACCGCCTGTTTAAATTGGGGAAAATGCTGCGTTTGGGTAATCGTGCCACCATGGCCGGGCCGAGCCATGGTTTCAGGGCAGAAATCCACCCCTTGCAGCAGGTTTTGGATCAGGGCTTCCCCCTGTGCTAATTGGGACAGAAACCCCGTCAGCGTCGTCGTGGGTTCAATGCGGGCGTTATACACCCAGACCCCCTGCTCCCCGCACCGGGCCACTTGGATTTGAGGAACGCACAACATCGCCGGAGCATAGCCTAACGGGGCGCGGTGGGGCGTGAACGTAAAGGCCGCGAAGGTATGGACACCACTGAAGGGCAGATCCAAATCCCCCCCCTGGATCAGGTGTTGCTCAAAGGTTTGTAACCACTGCCGCGCCTGACAAAAGCGATCGCCCCCACTTAACCCCACCCCCTCCACCTGCCCAATGGCAGCGATCGCCTCCCCCCGACTGGGATTTTCCCAATACACCGCCGGTTCACCTCGCAAAGGGTTATGGTGCAGTAGATGCAAAGGGTCAACCCCCGGCAGGAGCGGCAACGTCAAGCTGAGAATTTGGGGGCAATGGCGTTGCTGGGCCTGCACCGAAGCCACCCTAAAGAGAGACTGGAGTTCTCGCGCATCGTATGCCGGAGAAAAACGATAGGGAAGAACGGCCATAGAAAAACGTAAAATTTCTTATAATTTTTTAATTTTGAGCAGAACTCAATGGTATGTCTAAGGAGGGGAAGCCGTCTAGGTGGGAATACGCCTATGGTAGCTGAACTCGTAAAGGAAGGAGATCAATTGATGATTGCAATCATCAAACTTTTTCTGAACGCGGTTTTTGATTCCATTTTTTGAAATTACGTTTTCTGCGGCAATGACCATTCCAGTAACCCCAAATATTTCAACATCCCATCATTCCCGCAGGCAACTTTGGTGGGCTGCAATTAAACTACCCATGTATAGTGTAGCGGTGATTCCCATTGCCCTCGGCACAGCTATTGCTTACCGAGAAAATCAACAGATTAATGGGATCATTTTTAGCCTATTTTTATGGGGAGCAATTGCAGTTTTAGCCTGGATTAACCTCAGTAATGATGTGTTTGATGCTGAAACAGGGATTGATGAAAACAAGGCCCATTCTGTGGTGAATTTAACCCAAAAAAAGGCGCTAATTTTTTGGTTAAGTCTGGTGTG
The DNA here is from genome assembly GCF_034932185.1 of Spirulina sp. CCNP1310. Lineage (NCBI taxonomy): Bacteria > Bacillati > Cyanobacteriota > Cyanophyceae > Spirulinales > Spirulinaceae > Spirulina > Spirulina sp. CCNP1310. The sequence goes on from NZ_JAYGHW010000020.1 coordinate 6,620, forward strand.
CTTGGTCTTGGGGGTGGGCAGTATTTTGTGGGTTGCGGCCCTAGCCCAGGATTGGCGGATTATTGCCCTCGTTCTGGCGGCCTGTAGCCTCGGCTATGCCTACCAAGGCCCCCCCTTTCGCTGGGGTTATTTGGGTTTGGGGGAGCCGATTTGTTTTATCACCTTTGGGCCGATGGCGATCGCCGCCGCCCTCTATTCCCAAGGGGTTGAATTGTCAGCCCTGGGTTGGGCCGTTGCGGTGTTTATCGGGTTCACGACAACGCTGATTTTATTTTGCTCCCATTTCCATCAGGTGGCCGATGATTTAGCCGCCGGCAAGCGATCGCCCATTGTTCGCCTCGGTACAGCAAGGGGGGCAAGTTTACTCACTTGGAGCTTGATTCTCTGTTTTGGCAGCTATGGATTAGGCTTAATCACAGCAATCTTACCCCTCTCCACCGGCTTAATTTTTCTCACCCTGCCCATCGCCTGGCAATTAATCCGCCAAGTGCAGCAATACCACGATCAACCGGAACAGATTAAAAACTGCAAATTCATTGCGGTGAAACTCCATTTTTGGAGTGGGTTATTGTTAATGGTGGGGTTACTTTTCGCCCCTTAGGAAAGTTAAACGCAATTTTCAAAAACTCCTCAATCCGCTTACGCCCCTCTCCCAACCCGTGGGAAAGGGGTTGGGGGTGAGGGTTTAGGCTCCCACTTTCACCAAGAGGCGATCGCCCTCTGCCTTGATTTCAAAAACTGGGAGAGGCGTTTCTGCTGGCCCATCCGCGACTTCCCCATTAGCCATAAATTTCGCCGCATGGCAGGGACAGAGGAACGTCCCATCTTCTTGCAACTCAACGGTACAACCCTTATGGGTACAGGTGGGATTGAGGGCAACCATTTCCCCATCAGCTTCAAAGATAAACACCGGCACAGTAGCCGTTGCCACCAGCACCGGGCCTAGATCAAGCTGCTCACGGGTAGCCAAGGCTTGAAAACCCTGATCATCAATGGTGGTTTCCAGGGGGGCGATCCCCTCACCAGCATCACTGCTCTCTCCTTCTCCCTCCGGACTGTCCTCTGCTTGGGTACAAGCCGCCAAGGCAAAGGGCAACGAACTCGCCAGCATTCCCACACCGACCCAGCTTAAAAATTGACGACGTTCCATGATTCTTTTCTCGTTATGGATTACTCCCCAGTGTATCGAGAATTGTATAAGCCTTGGGGGAGGTCAGGGGCATGAACCCCTGAGGGTTGGAAAAAATTGAGGATTGGGGGCGAAAAAATTGGCGAAAAAATTGGCGAAAAAATTGAGGATTGGGGGCGAAAAATTTTTCGCCCCTACTTCGTGACCCAATAGGCCAAGACCGGCTGATCAATGCCCTTGAGGGTGAGAGATTGGAACTTATCCACCTCCGTGGGCGCTAATAATTGGGCCACGGTTTCCGAGACGAGAATACTATTGGGTTGGGCCGCTTCCTGGAGACGAGAGGCAATATTGACCGGCGGGCCAATGGCCGTATAATCCGCCCGATGCTCACTGCCAAACATCCCCACCACCGATTCCCCCTGATGGATACCACAACGGAACCGTACCGGCGGCGGCCCATCGGGGCCAATAATCCCCTGCGCACGCCACCGTTCATTCAACCCATCCAAGACCCGATACATACTCCGCGCCGTCGCCACCGCACGCCGCGCTTGCTCCTCCGGAGAAAGGAATTCCGGCGCACCGTAGAGCACCAAAATGGCATCTCCCATAAACTTATCCACCACACCGCCATTTTCAAAAACGGCTTGGGTCATGGCTTCCAAGTACTCATTGAGCAACTGGGCAATGCCCCGCGATTCTAAGCGGTTCGACAGTTGGGTAAAACCGACAATATCGCTAAACAAGATCGTCACTAAGCGGGGTTCTGGATCCAGTTCCAAGGTCATATCCCCTTGGGCCGCTCGCCGCACCATTTCCGGCGGTAAGAAGCGTTTTAACACCGCTTCGGTGAGGTAGGCATTAATTTCCTTCATGTGTTCTTCATTGGCTTTGAGAGCCAACATATTGCGGACACTGGCGAGGAGTTCGCGGTCATTAAAGGGCTTGGCTAAATAGGCATCGGCTCCCTGCTCTGTGCCTTCAATGCGGCTGCTTTCATCGGCTTTGGCCGTGAGTAAAATAATTGGCGTGCCTCGCAATTCTGGATTGCTCCGCACCATTTGGATTAAATCCAAACCGGACACCTTGGGCATCATCAGATCACTGACAATTAATTTGGGCCGTTGGCTCTCCAGGACTTGATAGCCTTCTGCGCCATTGCGGGCGGTACAGACGGGATAGCCTGCCGATTTCAAAATATAGGAAACATAGCTCCGGAGGTCGGCATTATCATCGACGACGAGGATCAGTTGATTGTGGGCGGCAATCTCCGTTGGCGTATCTATTGCGGGATTTGCCGCTGTAGAGAGTTCGGTGGGGAGATCCGGCAAGGGGGTTTGCTCATCCTGAAGCTCCACCGCTAAATCTGCCAGTTCCACCTCCGAGCGGGAGACTTGGACTTCGCTGGGGACTTCGAGGATTTGATCGGGGGGGAGGTGGGTGGCTCCTTGCTGAAGCCAGATTGTAAAGGTGGTTCCGGAGGTTTGGCCCGGCTGTACTGTGGCTTGATGGACGGATTGAACCGTTACTTGGCCGCCGTGGAGTTCGACAATTTCCTTAACGAGGGCTAATCCTAACCCTGTGCCTTCATAGGAGCGGTTGACGGAGCCTTCTGCTTGGCGAAAGCGATCGAAGAGGTAGGGGATCTGAGAATTGGCAATGCCGATGCCCGTATCGGAGACTTCTAGACAGACGTAGGAGCCTGCGGGCTTGACGGTGACGGTGATCCGGCCTTGGGGGTCGGTGAATTTCATCGCGTTGGACAGGAGGTTGTAGACCACCTTGTCGAATTTTTCGAGATCGAGATACACCCCTTCACAGGCTCCGAGGTCGCTCACCAACTGGATACCCTTGCGATCGCAATAGGGCTGGAATGTTTCTAAAATTTGCTCGACAAATTCCGTGAGGCTACAGGGGCGGAATTTGGGCTGCATTCGCCCGGCATCGAGGCGTTGTAAATCGAGCAGTTGGTTCACCAAGCGCAGCAAACGGCGGGCATTGCGTAGGGCGATCTGGGCTTGATCCGTGGGGAGGGGTTGACGGCGATGATTGGCCGCCTCTAGGGGGCCAATCATTAACGTTAGGGGGGTGCGGAATTCGTGGGAAATATTTTGGAAAAATTCGTTTTTTTGGCGATCGAGTTCGAGGAGTCGCTCGGTTTGTTGGCGGGTTTTTTGATAAAGGCGGGATTGTTGGACGGCGATCGCCGCCTGGGAAGCCACAGATTTCGCCAACTCCAGATCAGAATTCGACCAAATCCGGGGGGCCTCACTTTGGCGCAGGCTGATGCTGCCGATGATTTTGCCATCGACAAGTAAGGGAACCAAAAGCAGAGCGCGGGCGGGCGATCGCAACGGCAAATCACTGCCATATTCATCACTGGGCTGGGCCTGGGTCTGCATATCCTCAATCACCACCGCCTCTTTCGTATGCAAGACGGTTTTTAACACCGGATTGCCAGTAATCGGCGCAAGGGATTGGGGAAGATTGGGGTTGACCACATCGACGGTTTCGCCGCTGGCGTGGCGATCATAGAGGCCGACACATTGAACATATTCATCCTCCTCCGTCCAAAGGGAAAGAGCGCAGCCATCCACATCCAGCGTCGTCCCCAATTGCTTGGTGATTGCCATGAAAATTTCCTGAGGATCCAGTGTGGAGCGGATCGCAGCGGTGATCGTATTAATCAACGCTTCCCGCTTCGCCAAAGCCTGGACTTTCTCATAGGCTTGGGCTTGGGAAATGGCCAACGCTGCCTGATCCGCCACCATCACCCCCAATTGAATTTCATCATCCTCCCAAGGATGCTCCTGATCACAACGATGGAGGGCTAAGGCCGCCACTAAATCCGCTTGGGCCATCAGCGGCACAATTAAGGTAGAAGTCACCCCCGCAGCGGTAAAGGCCGCTCGGCGGGCCACCTGTTCTGAGGTTTCACCGCTGCAATGGGGATCCCCTTGCACATCCTGAATCACCATCACCTCCTCCGTTTCCCAGACCATCGCGGCGCATTGGTCTACGGTTAAGGCGGTAGTTGTTCTTTGATACCGAAACACCTCGCCATCACCATCTTCATCGGCACGGGTGCGGAGAATACAAACATCCACATCGAGCAAATGCCCAACGGTGTTGACGATGGTTTGCAACACCTCCCGCAGGGGAGATTCGCCTCGGCGGCCATGCTGGGCATTGCGGATCGTGTTGGTAACGGTGTTAAGGAGGGTTTCCCGCTTGAGGGAGCGGCAAAGTTCTTCGGTGCGGACTTTGAGGACGTTGTGGGTGTCGAGGGCTTGGCGCACAATGCCCTTGAGGTGATCGGCTTCCCAGGGTTTGGTGACGTATTTAAACACCTTGCCGCTGTTGATCGCCTCAACGAGGTCATCCACATCGGTATAGCCGGTGAGCAAAATCCGAATAATATCCGGGTACTGCACCGCCGTCAGGCTGAGAAATTCCGTCCCCGTCATGATCGGCATCCGTTGATCGGAGATGATCACCGCCACGTCCGGTTCCTGCGTCAACAGATCGAGGGCCGTGGGGCCACTGTCGGCGCGAAAGACTTTGTATTCTCGGTGAAAGGTGCGGTAGAGCAGATCAAGGTTATCTGGCTCATCGTCAACCACCAATATTTTCGGCTTTTTACGTTGCTGAGACTTCATCCATCGATCTCCTACCGTCTGCGCCAGACTTCAGGAAGCCAAATTGCGGTGTTTGTATAAATTTGGATTTCCATAAGTAGCCGTGACGCACCCCAATAGATCAGGTTTGGGCATAGGATCTTCCTCCTACCATAGTACAGAACTTTCAGGACAGCCATGGCGATTTTACTTTGGGGTTTTAAGGGGCTGCGGGGGTTAGGCCCCAGGCGGCGCGACGTTCAGCCAGCCAGCCGGATTGCTCTAAGGCTTGCAGGGCTTGGTTTAAGGTGATCAGCAGTCGGCCGCTATGGGGGGTTTTGGCGATCGCCACCCCCAGGGGTTCACTGGAGAGGCGATCGCCTAATACCCGGTATTCAGGGTAAATTTGGCTCCAGCCGGTGAGAATGGTGCGATCGCCCGCAAAGGCTGCCGCTTCCCCCGTTGCCAGTAATGTCATTGCCTCTTGATAGGAATCTACACCGACGAGGGTGACATCCGGGGCGCGATGGCGGAGAGCGGCGATCGCACTGGAACCTTGCAACAGGGCCACCCGTTGCCCCCGCAGATCCGCCAATTGGGTGATGGAGGGCTGGCGGGTGATCAAGCTGGTGCTGTCGAAATGGTAGGGACGGGTGAAATAGACGAGGCGCGATCGCATCGGCGTGACCGTTAGCCCAGCAATGACGAAATCCACCTCCCCCCGATGGAGAATATCGAGGCGATCGCCATTGCTGACAGGCACGAATTCCACCGCATCACGATTCCCCAAGAGCATTAACGCCAATTGGCGAGCCAGATCAATTTCAAGCCCCCGGATCACGCCATCGGGATCACGAAATCCTAAGGGGCGAGTGTTATCCTTCACCGCCACAATCAATTTCCCCCTTGCCTCAATTTCTGCCCATTCTGTGGCATAACAGGGGAAGAGGGACAAGGGGGTGATCCCCATCGTCACCACCATGGCCATACCCCCGATGATTAAACCTGTCTTTAAGCGCCGCAATCCTCCCCTCCCTGTGAGCGTCCCTATCGCTGCCTCCCCCATGTCCTGGTCTCGCCGTTCTGTCCTTGCTCTCGTTGGCTTTGGCTTCACCCAACTTTGGGGTTGTCGCCGCTCCACCTCTCAGGATCCTTCCCAACCCACTCTAACCCCTCCGGATACTGTTCGCATCGGGATTTTGGCCCCTTTAAAGGGGACGAACGCTCTCACCGATGGTTTACCCACGGTTCAGGCGGCTCAATTGGTGGCGGAGGCGGTGAATCAGGCGGGGGGGTTAGAGGTTTATGGGGTGAAACGGCCCGTGGAGTTGATCTTTGCCGATGAGGGCGATCGCCCCGATCAAGCCCTAGCAGCGGCGCGGAAATTAATGTTTCAGGATCAAGTGATTGCCATTGTCGGCCTACCCTTGAGCTATACTGCCATTCCCGTGGCCAACTTCGCCGAAACGATCCCCTTACCCGTGATTAGCACCACCTCCACCCATCCCGACACCACCGCCGGGAAAAACTATGTGTTTCGGGCCGGGTTTATCGATGATGTGCAGGGGCAAGTTTTAGCGCAATTTACCCAAGACACCCTGAAAGCAGAGCGGATTGCCATACTTTACGACATTGCCAATGTTTATAGCCAAGGGTTAGCCCATACCTTTATGGCGGCGATTCGAGATCATACCCCCATCAACGACGCTGAATTACTCAACAGCTTGGGGGATAAGATCGTTGCTGAGGAAACCTACACCAGCGACCAACAAACAGATTTCCGCCCCGCCCTCCGTCGCATTCAAGAGCTAGAGCCGGATCTCCTCTTCTTACCCAACTATCCAGAAGAAATTAAACGCCAAACCGCTCAAGCCCGTGAACTGGGGTTAACGGCCACCTTCCTCGGTGCTGATGCTTGGGATAGTCCCATCCATGAATTACCCGCGTTGGAGGGAAGCTACTATGCTACCCATTGGTATGCAGACCCGAACAATCCCCAAATCAACCAATTTATCGAGGCTTACCAAAGGGCCTACGATACAGCCCCAAATATCGCCGCTGCCCTCACCTATGATGCCCTCGGATTGCTGATCGAAGCAATCCGCCGCGAAGGTCGCACCGATGCCAAGGCGATTCAAGGGGGCCTCCAAAGTATTCGGGATTTTCCTGGTGTGAGTGGTACACTGCGATTCCGGGGAACGGGGGATCCAGTGAAAAGTATTGTGATTGTCCAAATTCAGGACGGTAAACCGATGATGGCCCAAACGATTACCCCCGGCCTCGATCTCCTGCCCCAATGATCAACCCTGCTCAACCGTTGCGAATTTTAGTGATGTTGCACGTTCCCTTAGACCGCAACTTTGGGGGGTCGCGGGTGCAGTTGGAATTGGCGGAGGTGTGGCGTAGTTGGGGCCATGAGGTGGAGTATTTTGATCTCAACCGTGCTTTTAGGGATTCCACACAGAACGTCATAGATTCCCGGCCGGATCGCTTCGGTTTGCTAAAAGCTCTCCTCGCTCCCTTTTGGCGACCGTCCTTTGCCAGTAAGGCGCGAGAGTTTATCCGGGCGGAGGGCGATCGCTTTGATGTGATTGATGCCCATCAGGGGAATTTGCCTTTTAGTAAGGCGGATTTAGGCTATCGGGGCCTGTTGGTGGTGCGTTCGGTGGGGCTATATCCCCTCTATGTGGCCTTTGATCATGGGGTGAAGCCAGCGCAACTGACCTGGCGGGGTTGGTTGGCGCGGCAATTGTTGCAATGGCGCGATCGCCAAGAGATCCGCCATTGTCTCACCAGTTTTCGCCATGCTGATTTGATCAATCTGCCCAATCCGGCGGAAGCGGCTTATTTGGCTCAAACCTTGGGGGTGGGGGCAAAGTGCCGGGTATTTCCCTTTGGTTTGGCCCCGGAACGGCGGCAGGCCTTAGCGACCATTGGGGCGAAAGATTTTTCGCCCCTGCATTTACAATCCCGGTTAGAAAATCCGCAATTAACGTTTATTGGGACTTGGTGCGTCCGGAAGGGTTCGCAGGATTGGCGATCGCTCCTCCTCCAGTTATGGGCAACGTTGCCAGATTTACAGGTGCAATTTTTAGGGACGCGATCGCCTGAATCTGTCATTTTGCGGGAATTAGCCTTGCCCAACACCAAAAATTTAACGATCATCCCCGACTACCGCAGCGAAGACTTACCGGCATTGCTCATCGAAACCACCGTAGGAGCCTTTCCCAGTTATATCGAGGGGTTCGGCTTTGCAATTTTGGAAAAGCTCGCCGCTGGCATTCCCACTGTCGCCTACAACATCCCCGGCCCCCAAACGATGCTCACCCCCGTTGATCCGACATTGCTCACCCCTATAGGTGATCCTGAAGCCATGGCGGACAAGTTGCTAGAATTACTCACCTTCAGCCTTGAAGACTATCAAACATTAGCCCACCGTTGCCAAACCGTTGCGGCGCAATTTTGCTGGCAACAAATCGCCCAGGAAACGATGGAAGCCTATCAAGTCGCCCATGCTCAGTTGCGAGAGATTGGGAAATCCTAGGGGCGAAAAGGCGGCAGAGCCGCCCCATCAGCGTGCCACGGCAGAGCCATGGCACGAGGTAAAGACTTCCTACTTCCCACTTCCCACTTCCCATGCACCAACCCCATCCCGACAACCAACCCATCACTGCCCGCTGTGGCATTCTCACCATTAGCGATACCCGCACACCGGAGAATGACACCAGCGGCCAGGCGATTCAAGATTTGCTCACTGCCCAAGGCCACAAGATTGCCGCTTATCAACTCTGCCCCGATGATCCCGATCAGATTCGCGCCCAAGTCATCGCTTGGGGGGATGAGCCTGAGATTGATCTGGTGATTACCAATGGTGGTACAGGCATCGCCCCCCGTGACTGTACGGTAGCGGCGATCGCCCCCCTCCTCACTCGCAACATCCCCGGTTTTGGGGAATTGTTTCGGATGTTGAGTTTTGAGCAAGTGGGTTCGCGGGCTATGGCTTCCCAGGCTTTGGGGGGAATGATGGGAAAAATCTTGGTGTTTGCACTCCCTGGCTCAACGAAAGCCGTCACCCTTGGCCTTGAGCGCCTCATTCTCCCGGAAATTAGCCATTTGCTGACTCAGTTGCGCGGCTTGCCTCCCGCCGGGCAAAAATAACACCCCCTAGGGCTGCATCCCCTTGGGGCGGGACAAGGTGCGATCGCAGTTCCGTCGGTAAATAGTCCATCAAGGGGGCGGCTAAACCCCCTAAGAGGCTACAGGGCAACGGCTTTTCTTGCCGCGCAACAAGGGCTTGCCAAATTTTGGCAATTTCGTTGCCAGCTTCGGCGAGGAGGGCGATCGCCCCTTGATCACCCCCCTGAGCAGCGGCAATTACCAAGGGGGCCAGTTCGGCAAATTGTTGGGATTGGGCGGCATTGGCCCAGCGAATCATCGCCTCACTATCGCGGTCAAAATGGGCAAAAACTTGGGCAATCAGCGGCGTTTCTGAGCGGCGGCCATCCCACCATTGCAACGTATAACGGATCGCCGCCAAGCCCAACCAAGCCCCGCTCCCCTCATCCCCCTGGGGAAAACCCCAACCACTGACCCGCGTCACCCGTTCCCCCTCAATCTGATAGGCTACCACCCCCGTCCCAATGGCAATCACTGCCCCATCCCTCCCCCGATGAGCGCCTAGACAGGAGGTATAGCCATCGGAATGGAGGTAAATGTGGGGGAAGGGATGCTCTAGGGAGAGGAAGCGATCGCAGGCTTCCGGCACTTGGGTTCCCGCTAAACCTGCGCCGCAATGCCATTGATATTGGGGATCAGCGAGGGGGATCGGGTGGGCGGCGGTGGTGATGGCCTGCTGGATGGAAGCCCAGGCCCCCACCGGATCCAGGCGAATATTGGCCGGCCCCGCTTTGCCAATGCCCAGTAATGTCCCCTCTGCCGTTTCCACACGGGCAATGGTTTTTGTTGCGCCGCCATCAATGCCGATAAAGAGCCTCGGTTGATCTGCCATATTGTTCAAGATTTGCTGATTTTTGTTGCTGAATCGGAAGGGGAGGGGTGAGGGGCGAAAAGGCTGTGCCATGATCGGAGGGACGTTCTCACCCTTTCCCCATGGTTAAACCCGCCCGCATTTTCTCGTCCTTGGGATTATTGCTGATGGCGATCGCCCTTGCGGTTTTGTTGCGGATTCTCCATTTGGGCAGCCGTGAGCTTTGGTATGACGAAGTATTATCCCTCCTGTTAACCACTGGGCAAAAAACCGCCTACCAAACCCCCCGCAGCTTACCCCTGCCCTTGGGAGACTATACTGCCCTCTTGCAACTCCCCCTAGAGGAAAGTTTAGGGGATATTGTTGCCACCGTTGCCCAGTTTTTGCGAGGTCTGACGGGGGAACCCCACCCCCCCCTATTTTTCCTGGGGCAACATCTGTGGTTGCGGCTGTGGGGGAATGGGGTGGCGGCATTGCGGAGTTTGAATGCCTTGTACAGTGTGGGGGCGATCGCCCTCGCCTACGGGATCGGCCGCCAACTGCTCAATGCCCGCGCCGGCCTGATTTTTGCCGCCCTCCTCGGTCTTAACCCCTATTACCTCTTCCATAGCCTCAATGTGCGGATGTATGGGCCGTTGGTGTTTTGGGCCATGTTGACCACTTGGGCATTGTTGCAGATCATTGCCCTCAATCAGGGGGAAACCCAAGGTTTAACGCGGCTCAAACTGCTATGGATGGGGTTATTCGTCGGGGCCATGGTGGGGGGATTGATGACGTTCTATCTGTTTTTCTACTACATCCTTGCCTTAGCAGCCTTGGTGCTGTGGTTGGATCGCCGCCATAGCCTCGCCCACGCCGGCCGATTTATTCTGGCGGGATGCTTGACCCTGCCTTGGATTGCCTGGGGAACAACACAACAAATGCGCAACGCTGATTTTGACCGCTTCTCAACGCCCCTGGGCTTTTGGGCAACGCTGGGGCAACATTTCAGCGATACCGTGCAAACATTGGGAATTCAGTTGGTTTTAGGGGATTGGGTGACGAGCTTACCCCCCTCGTTTCTCCCGGTAGCCGGAGCGGTGGCGATTGTTTTTTTTGTCGGCATGATCGCTAGTTTATGGCAATGGCAACAGCGGCAATTGTTGGGCGTTGCCTTGATTTTAGCCCTGTTGCCCTTGGGGTTGGCGTTGGTGGCGGATGTGGTGGGGGGGAAATTTACCCTCGGCTTCGGTTGGGGGCGATCGCTCATCGTCATTCTCCCCGGCTCTCTACTCCTGCTCACCCTCTGGCTCGCCCACTTACCCCCCCACTTGGCTAGGATGCCCCTAATCATCGTTTTACTCTTCTACTTGACGATGGGTGTGGGGGATTTTAGCCTGCGATCGCGCCGGATGTTTCATGAATTGGCGGCGATGATCCCAGGGGAACCCGTCCCCACCTTAATCGCCCTCAACTCCAAAGCTTGGGGCCATGTCATGCGCCTAGCCTATTATCTGCCCTCAGATTTGCCCCTGGATCTCTTGGCAGAGCGTCCCGCCGATCTGGCCGCAAGTTTAGCCGCAGCGGTGGAGAATACCGCCTATCCCCGCGTGATTTGGCTCGAAAGCCATGCGCCCCTGTGGGATGCACCGGCAACCCTGGAGGAGGAAGAGGCGATCGCCCAAGCCGTTAAGGCGGTTCTGAGCCAAAACTATCACCCCATTGCCACCCAAGCATTATCGGGAACGATGGATCTCGATCAATTTACGGTCTCTCTCTATCAACAACGATGATCTAGGGGCGAACATTTTTCACCCCTAGTTCCAAAACACTATTTTCATGCCATTTCAACCCCTATGAACCCTGAGCTTTTAACTGTTCCCACTGGCTCCTTAGCTGTTCCTGCTACAACCGGATCACCCCTAGAATTTTCGCTGATTTTACCCACCTATCAAGAGCGGGAAAATATCCCCAAAATTGTCCAAATTTTAACGGATTTGCTCGATCCAATTTTGCCGGGACAGTATGAATTAATTGTGGTGGATGATGATAGCCCCGATGGAACTTGGCAGGTGGCGGCGCAGTTAATGCCGGAATATCCCCAATTGCAAGTGATGCGTCGTCAGGAAGAAAAAGGGCTATCTACGGCGGTGATTCGCGGTTGGCAGGCGGCGAGGGGCAAGGTTTTAGGCGTAATTGATGCGGATTTACAACATCCCCCCCAGGTGTTGTTGGATCTGTGGGACGAAATGGTCAAAGGGGCAGATTTGGCGGTGGGGAGTCGCCATATTGAGGGGGGCGGTGTGAGTGAATGGAGCTTGATTCGTCGCTGTTTGTCCCGTGGGGCGCAGATGTTGGGGTTACTGATTTTGCCGGAGGTGATTGGGCGACTTTCTGACCCGATGAGCGGGTATTTTATGGTGCGGCGGGGGGCGATCGCCCATCAGGTGATGAGTCCCGTCGGCTATAAAATTCTCATTGAAGTGGCAGCAAGGGGGCGGATTCGCTGGATTGGGGAGGTGGGCTATGTGTTTCGGGAGCGGGAAACGGGTGAAAGTAAAGTGACTTGGAAACAATATGTGGAATATATTCAACACCTGATCCGGCTGCGGTTTTCCCTCTGGCCCGTGAAGCGGTTTGTTCGCTTTGGAGTGGTGGGGTTGAGTGGCGTATTCGTGAATATGGCGGTGTTTTATCTGTTGCGGGGGGGGTTAGGATTGGGCTTAACTCGGAGCGCAATTCTGGCGGCGGAAGTGGCGATTATTAATAACTTTTCATGGAATGATCTATGGACATTTGGCGATATTTCCGCCCGCCAAAAAGGTCAGCAAAAACGCTTTAAACGGTTTTTAAAGTTTAACTTTATTTGCCTCTCAGGGTTAATTTTAAACGTGTTGGTGTTGAACCTGTTGTTTAATATTTTTGGCATCAATGAATATGTGGGGCAATTGGTGGCGATCGCCGCCGTCACCCTCTGGAATTTCTGGTTTAACCTCAAACTCAGTTGGCGCGTCACTGATGCCCATTAAATTCCCCCCTAGGGCAGCCATTGCGGATCAAGACCGGCGGCGTAGCGTTCGGGGGGGGCGAGGTCGGGGAGGCTTGCGCCCTGGATGAAATCTGGTAGGGGCAAAAGCCAAATACTGCCGGGGGGGATCTGACTGTCACGGTTATCGGCCCTTGGTGCGGTTTCAATCACCTGATCAAAGGCAAGATGGCGGCCATCGGGGGCCATGGCCATGCGGACATTGAGATCATTCGTCAAGGCGACAAGGGGGACTTCTCGACCATTTTGGACGTTAATCAGCGTTACAAAGGGGGTGATTTCCGTTTGTTGGGGGTCGAGGCGTTCGGCTTGGAGGCAGTAAAGCAGGACGCTTTGGCGGGGTTCATAATGACAGTCGAGGATTAAGCCTGTGGTGGTGATTAACTCCCGCTCCCGGCCTGCACTATTGATCACCACCAGCGATCGCCGCTGCTCATCCTTGGGTTTCACCATGATTTTTTCCCGATAATCCCTGGGGGAGAAGGCGACTAAATCTTCATAGGCGGGTAAAAATTCGCGACTGGTGGCGGTATTGGTGAGGGGTAAAATCGTCACGCCATTGCCATCGCGCACCGCCACCACCTGACCATCGGGGGAGACTTGGAAGCGATCGCCCTGGATCCCCAGGGGACGAAGATCGCCGCTGGGGGTAAATAACCATAGGCCGCTATCGGTGGGGTTTTGCCGGTTCACCCGCTCGATTACCACCGCATCATTGCCGGAGGCAAGGTCAAATTGCACATTTTGATAGGTTTCGGCATCTAAGAGGCGGCGGACTTGGCCGGGGGGAGGATCATCATTGTTGAGGCGATTGGCGGTGGTGGTGGTGCGGTAGAGTTCTTGGGCGTTTAAGCCGTTGGGGTTGCCCTTTTCAAAGGCAAAAAAGAGAATGCGATCGCCTTCCCCGCTGACTTGAAAATTCGTCACCACCAAATCCGGGGGCGTGAGGATCTGCTTTTTCTGCTGGGTAAGGTTGGAAATGACGAGGCGGCCCTCTTCCTCCCCTTCCACACCAATATAGGCCAGGAGGCGATCGCGGGTTTTCACCGTTGCGGTAAAGGGGGCGAGGGAACGGGGCGGATGGCGAGGGCTGCGGGGGAGTTCTCTCCCCTCCTGAAGCGTAATTTCATATTCCGTGCCATAGGCGGGAATATCCGTCAGCGTGTAGGCCAACCGCTGCCCCACCATGGCAGTTTTGCCCAACAGCGGGGGCGTAATTTCAAGATTGTTGAGGATGGCCGGATTCATGGGCCGGTTGAAATCCAACAGGAAATAATCATCATCGGCCCCAATGGTGAGGTTTTGCCAACTGAAGCCAATCACCTGGGGGCGGCTGCGATGGGCGATCGCATCCTGATTCCCCACAATCAACACCACCGCCAAAGGCAGAGTTAACAGCCCAATAACAATAATCGCCACCCAATCCAATGCCAAACGTTCCCCAGGGGCCCAGGGTTGCCACCATCGTTTCCTCATCCTACACACCAGCCCATGGGGGCATTGATTTCAACAAAATCATCATATGGAATCCGGTTATAGAATTGATAGGCGTAGGGGCGAAAAATTTTTCGCCCCTACTACAGTACAAGGCTTGCATCATCTGACTCAGGGAATCTCATCTCATAAAGCTTGGCCTTCGGCTTTGCGAACCAATGGGGCCACCTGCGAGTTAAGACCCCGATCGCCACCAGATTTTCACCGTACCATCCAGGCTACTGCTGGCTAAGGTATTGCCGTCTGCCGTCACCGCCAGGCCGGTAATTTGTTGGTCATGATCCTGGAGGCTAAATTGTTCGCGCCCGCTCCCCACCGACCAGCCCTTAATCACGCCCTTGGCGCTGCCAGTAAACAGGGTTCGGCCATCGGTGCTGAGGGCGATCGCCGTCACCGGAGCCTGATGTCCGCTATAGGTTTGCACCACTGCCCCCGCTTCGAGATCCCAAACGCGAATCTGGTGATCGGAGTTGCCGGTGAAGAGGCGGGAGCCATCGCTGTTAAATAACAACGTGAGGATGTGGTAATTTTCCCGGTGCGATCGCACCAGGCGGCCGCTGCCCATTTGACGAATTTTCAAGGATTTTTCCAGGCTACTGCTCACCAACACTGAGCCATCGGGACTGATGGCAACCCCCGTGACTCCATCAGCATAACCCGTTAAACAGCGCAATTCTTTCCCTTGGTCAAAATGCCAAAACCGCAGCGTTTGATCCGCGCCCCCAGTGACGAGCCGCTTGCGATCGGGGTGAAAGGCGATGGTGAGCACTCCCAAGGTATGGCCACCAAACCAGCCCCCAAGGGTTCGCATTAACCGGCCATTCTGCAAATTCCACAGCCGCACCGTATGATCTTCCCCCCCACTGGCCACCCAACGGCCATCGGGACTGATGGCCACAGAATACACCGGGCCAGTATGGCCCGTGAGTACCCGTAGGGGCCGCCCGGTACTCAACTGCCACACCCGCAGGGTTTGATCGTAACTACTGCTGGCTAAGTAACGACTATCGGGGCTAAGGGCGATCGCCGTAATCCCCTCCGTATGGCCCCGCAATGTTCCGGCACAATGCCAGGGCAAGCCTGATCCAGTAGGGGGCGGGGTTTGGACAAAGGGGGAGGGTCGGGGCCGCGTCGGTTGGGCTTGCCCCTGTTTTTGCAACTCGGAAACCCGGCGTAAATCGGCATTGGCTTTGCGATCGTTCCCTAAAATGGCATAGACCAGCCCCCGGTATTTATAGGCGAGGATGTAGTCCGGTTGGAGAAAAATGGCCTGGGAAAAATCCCCGAGGGCCTCGCTATACCGCTCCTGTTTTGCCTTTTCCACGCCTTTGATGTAGTACCATTGCGCCTCATTTTCGATGGGATTGGCGGGAGCTTGGGCCGTGGGCGGTGGGGGGGCGTTGGCGGTGACAGGGTTGTCCTTTAGGTATTCGTAGGCTTCATTAATTTCCTTGATCCGGGATTCGGCGGCGGCTTGCTCTTCTGGGGGAGCGGAGATAAAGCGATCGGGATGCCATTCCTTCACCAAGCGACGATAGGCCTGCTTAATTTCGTCCGCTGATACCCCCGGACGCAGCCCTAAAATTTCGTAATAGCGATAGACATTGGCCATGCTATCGAGCGCAGTTTGATGCTTTGTATCTTAGCGGAGGAAGTTCCCTTGGATATGTGCCATTGATGGGGGCCTCTCCCTTTTGCCCAGAGAAAACCCACCCGGAACAACTTCAGTCGTGGGGGTTTCAGTCTGCTCTCTCAGCAGCAGATGGTCGGGGATGTTCGCGGTCAAAGCTCTATCCCCATCGCTCCCTTGAGAAAAATTCCCCCCAGAAAACGAAAACAGCCGTCCGGATGCCTCCCCCCCACAGCGTAGATTGAATTGACCATTGCAACCTCTTAAAAAGCTCTGGTTTCCAACACCTATTGTGTGAGGAAAACATATGCGTGTCACGAATCTTGCCCTGCTTTCTTTGCTGCCTTTATTGCCTAATTTTGCCGCTGCTGCTGAAACCGGAATTGTACCGGAAGGAGCGGTTTTCGGCACAGACGATATTGCTCCCGAAACGGCCCCCCAAACCTTAGCCCTGGTGGATCTGGAGGCAACCCGGCAAACGGTTCAACCCAGCCAGCCGCAAGTGATGAACGCAGCCATTGAGTTTGCCGATGCACCGATGGCCCTGGAATGGACTGAGCCGGTGGCTGCTGTGGAGTTGGCCCCAGAACCAGAGGTGATGTTTGCATCCCCTCAGCCTGAGGCCGTTGCTCTGGCTCAAATTCCCCCCGAATCGCCAACCTTGGCGGGGGATCCCGTTGCAGCCCATGGAGCGGAGGCGATCGCCCTTGCTTCACCCCAAGAACCCCAAGCCTTCGCCTTTGCTGACTATCAAGGGTTGCAGCCCCAAACCGGAGCCGCTGCGTTGCAAGGGGCCGCCGCCCCCGCCCCTGAGGCCGTCGCCCTCGAAACCACTACGGAGGGAACCCCCGAACCCCTCGAACTGGCCGCCCGCGACCCCAACTGCGATCTGGAAAATCTTCAGGCCAATGCTCGCCTCGATAGCCCTCTCTATGTGGCCCAAGCCGCCCGCTGTTACCGACCCCAACGGATCGAAGCCGTTGAGGTTCCCGAATCGAAATCCTTCGGATCTTCCCCGGCCATGAGCATCTATATCCCGGTGGGCTATGGGGCAGACAATAACACGATTTTCCTCAATGCCAACTATCAAGCTTCGGTACGCCCCCCAGCGGATGGCTCTCTGTTTAATGGCGGCATCGGCGTGGGCTTAGGGGATGCGACCAACGCGGTGGGTGTGGAACTGTCCTATGCCTTCGCCAATAACGATCCCTTTGGGGAAGGTGGGTTTAATGCCAAGGTACACAAGCGTTTAGCCGATGATTGGGCGATCGCCGCTGGTTGGAATGGCTTCCTCAATATCGGCCGCAACGACTTTGAACATTCCCTCTACGGAGCCGTCACGAAGGTTTTCCGCCTCCAAGAATCCTTGGATGAACCCTTAAGCCGTCTCTCTGTGACCGGCGGTGTGGGAACCAATCAATTCCGCTCTAACGGGGCAGTGTTTGCCGGTGAGAACAATATCAACGTCTTTGGCAATATGGCCCTGCGGGTGGCTCGTCCCGTCAGTTTAATTGCAGAATGGACGGGTCAAGATCTGGGCTTAGGGCTGTCCATTGCCCCCTTCCGCAATTTCCCTCTAACGATCACCCCCGCCGTGCGAGATGTGGTCAGCACCGAAGGCCGCCCGGCTCGGTTTGTCATCGGTTTAGGGACGGCGTTCCGGTTCTAAGCGAGCAGCCTATTTTTGCAAACATCGCCACTGTGATAAGGAGAAATTCACGATGCAACGGCATTTTCTTTGGTTTAGTTTGTTAGCATTCACGGCTCTCGGTTTACCCGCCCAAGCCGTGAGTCAAGGGGATATTACCGGCACGAATGTTTGGAATAATAACCCCCCGATTTTTGACCTGAACGCGCCGGAAATTAGCGATCTGATTGATCGCGTCAACCTGTTTAACAGTGAGGCGGACACGGTTTATACCACCTGTAATGGGGCGATCGCCCGTGATGAAGGCCCCCGCCGTTTCGCCCGCCCCGATTCCCCCAATGCCACGAAGCCCCTTCCTGCTGCCTGTGTGCGGCTGATGGAACTGGAGCAAACGGGCAACAGCCTACGGGAAGAAGTCAGGGAAGTAGAAGCCCTCTATGGCAATCCGGCTTTTTTGACTTGGTAACTCTTGCCTGGGGTTGGGGCAGCGACCCCAACCCCTCCTAATTCATTATTTTTGAGGAGCTTTGCAACAATGCGGACATTATTCACCACCAGCCTAGCAACGATTTTATGGGCCTTGTCCCTGATCCCCGCCCAAGCCGTCGGACTGGGCAACCAAGTGATTCAATTTTCCGAAGATACGATTGTCGAATTTGAAATTCGCCGCACCCAAGGGGCAAACCGTTCCATTGTCGGAATCATGGCAAACCCCAACAGCAACCCGACGAAAATTCCGATGTTTGAAGAGGTAAAACCCTTCGATGATTTCGGTTTTGCCGGCCGCAGTGATTATCTCGGCACGGTAGGCGGCGGTACGATTCGCCCTCTCGAAGGCAATGGCGTTAATATCGTGGCGACTCGCAATGATTCCATCATTGTTGAATATCGTTTCCGGGCCAATACTCCCTATGTGTTCTATATGGATGTCTACACACCCACCGAAAATCGTTACATCAACACGTTAATTTCTACCCAAGTGGATGCCACCCAATTTCAAGGCTCCCTTAATGATGGCAATGGGATTTTGATGGGTTGGGATGACGATGGGGAAGGCCGCGTTGGTCGCACTGGAACAGTTGAAGTAGAAGGCCCTGATCGCGATTTTACCGATGTGACGATCCTCGTCGGTGGGACGGAACCCTGTTTTAGTGAAACCTCTGGACGGCGACCCAGCCCAGCGGTTTTCTAAGCCAATTCCATAAGTTCGGGCTAATTAGATAAGTGTGTGGAGGGGCGTTGGCGTAAGCCTGCCGGAGGCACAAAAATTTTTCGCCCCTCCATCGCGTTAATCAAAATTTATTTTCGATAAACCTGTGTGTTAAAGCCTTCAATAATCGCATTTATGACTTGTACAGCAAGATCCTGAACAAGAATTGTAAATTCATCAAGATTATCTTGATTAACTGGAATACCATTTTCACCATGAGCGATAGAATTTCTAAATGTTAAAAGCTTATCAAGCTTTATTTTATATTCTTGCTCAATCGACTTTAAATTTAACTTCTCCAAAACTGAGTTTGTATTTTTCCAACTGGCATTAGACTGTAGATTAATTTTGCTCTCAAAATTGACCTTATTTAAGTACATTTGATGCAGTTGAACAGATAGCTTTTTTACAGATTTATATTGTGATTTTGATTGGCTAAAATTACAAATTTTATCAGTTTGGTAGGTAAGATAAGTATCACTTAACTCGGCATAATCAAGTTGCAATCGAGTCAACTGTTGGAGATAAAACTCTAATGAGTTCCTGAGAAATCCTTCCCATGCAGCATAGATACTTAAAACCGACTGCTGCACAAAAAAGTCTCGATGTTCTGGTGTAAGGTTATACTTTCGATGCAATGTTTTACATTGCACCATTTTGTTTTCTAGGTCACTGTAGGAACTAAAAAGCAACTCCTCCAAGCTATTCATGAATAGCAAAGACCTCTAAAGCTCGCTCAATCCGTCCTTTTGTTCGCTTTTTATAGTTGGCTGCAACTCCTGAAAAACCTTTAAACTTTTCATCACTTTTAAGTTCTTCAATGCGACTTGCTAGTTCTGATATACCATGAGATTCATAATATTCTAGGTTAGCCGCAACACCGTTAAGAATACCATCATAAAGGCTGCTGGAAAATTGATTATTTTTTGCTTTAAACAATTCAGAACCAATTTGTGCAACTAAACATATTGATCTTTTGAAAATCTCAATTTTTGGCACATAATCATCTTGATGCTGAGAAGCACTCTTCATGTACTGAGTCATGTGCTCTGATAAGCGATCAGAAACATTGTGATGATTATTGAATAGTGAGAAAAATCTTAATACTAATTCATGTAAATATAATTCTTCCTCCTGCCTTTGAGTAGGTTGAATGAGTTCTCGAAAATCCTCTTGCTCAGCTAATTGTTTGAGTAATTCTGTGAAATCTTTAGAAATGCCCCTAAAAATACAATTTCTGATTTCTTGATCTGTGAGAGGTGAACCACCAGTATTGAGTCGATTGAATAACTCATAACGCATATCATAATCACTATCCCATTTAACAATTTCAACCCGACACACTGATCTTTTAATATTTAATCGAAATTTGAGCGGTAGATTTTCCAGAGTTAAGCCTTTGAGAGACTTGACTTTACCCCCCTCGACCATAACCCAATTATTTTTTTGATCATAATTTTTCAGAATACCGAAAAAAGAAAATATTGTCGAAAGTCTTTGTAGACCATCAACGATTTCCCATTTTCCTTCTTCATTTTCAGCCACGAAAACAGAAGGGATAGGAATTCCCAAAAGCAAAGATTCAATAAATCGTGTTTGTTGTTCAATCTTCCAACGAAATAATCGTTGAAACTCAGGATCAATGATAAGCTCACTACTGGTGTACATACTCATTAATTCACCAAAAGACATATCTAACCGATCTGCTGATAAGCTATTCCTGACTTTAGCAATTTCTTGCTCTAGGGTGTTTGTTTCAATACTAATCATAATCGTTATTGTGAGCTATGAAAATATTTAGAAAAAGTCAAAAACTTTAAATACAAAGCATTGAGCTAAGGCTTGAGTTTAGATCTCCGATGCTAACGTTCATGTTTAGTTTAACACAATCTGATTAAGATCGATAAAAAACTGTGTCTGCTATGCAGAGAGCAAGAAAGAGAGCTGATTCTCGCCGGTGAGCCGGGTGGGTGGCGATCGCCCTTCGGACCGACCCATCCGTTTGCCCCAACGGCTAATCTAGAGGTCTCGTGGCCAACCGGACGACCATTAACTTAGGGGTAGAATCAATCTAAACTGGATTATTTTTGTCAAATCTGATACAAAACTATAATACAAAAAGTAGTTCTCCGTCAAAGGCGGTCGGAATTTCTGCATTTAATGAAGAGATTCCGCAATCTGACAATCAGCCCGGAAAGGTTGCTATAGAATGGGTGAGATTTCAACCACTATGCTCTACGAACTATGCCGCGTCGCAGTGATCTCAACAAAATTCTGTTACTGGGGGCTGGCCCCATCGTGATTGGGCAGGCTTGTGAATTTGACTATTCGGGGACACAAGCCTGTAAAGCCCTGCGCCAGGAAGGCTATGAGGTGATCTTGGTCAATTCCAACCCAGCAACGATCATGACCGATCCAGAAACGGCCCATCGCACCTATATCGAGCCGGTGACACCGGAAATTGTTGAAAAGGTCATTGCCCAGGAACGCCCCGATGCCCTCCTGCCAACGATGGGGGGGCAAACCGCCCTCAACGTCGCGGTGACGCTGGCGAAAAATGGCGTGCTGGATAAATATGGGGTGGAACTGATTGGCGCGAAATTAGAGGCCATTGAGAAGGCAGAAGACCGCCAACTGTTTAAAGAGGCCATGGCTAAGATTGGCGTGGGGGTTTGTCCCTCTGGAATTGCCAAGAATATTACAGAGGCTCGGGCGATCGCCGTAGAAATTGGCTCCTATCCCTTGATTATTCGCCCCGCCTTTACCCTAGGGGGGACTGGGGGGGGCATTGCCTACAACCAGGAAGAATATGAGGTGATGGCTCAGGAAGGGATTGATGCTTCCCCGGTATCGCAGATTTTGGTGGAGCAGTCCCTGCTGGGTTGGAAGGAGTACGAGTTAGAGGTGATGCGGGATCTGGCGGATAACGTCGTGATCATTTGCAGTATTGAGAACTTTGACCCGATGGGGGTACATACGGGGGATTCGATTACGGTGGCCCCGGCCCAAACGCTGACGGATAAGGAATATCAGCGGTTGCGGGATGCTTCTTTGAAAATTATTCGGGAAATTGGCGTGGAAACGGGGGGATCGAATATTCAGTTTTCGATTAATCCCCAAAATGGCGATGTGATTGTGATTGAGATGAACCCACGGGTGTCGCGGTCGTCGGCGCTGGCTTCTAAGGCGACGGGGTTCCCGATCGCCAAGTTTGCGGCGAAATTGGCGGTGGGCTATACCCTCAATGAGATTGCCAATGATATTACGAAGCAGACCCCCGCTTCCTTTGAGCCGACGATTGACTATGTGGTGACGAAAATTCCCCGGTTTACGTTTGAAAAGTTCCCCGGCTCTGAGCCGGTGTTGACGACGCAAATGAAATCCGTCGGGGAAGCGATGGCCATTGGCCGGACGTTCCAAGAATCGTTTCAAAAGGCGCTGCGATCGCTCGAAACCGGGCGTTATGGTTTTGGGTGCGATCGCAATGAGGCCCTCCCCACCCTTTCCCAAGTGGCCGCTAGCCTCCGCACCCCTAACCCTGATCGCGTTTACAGCATCTACCACGCTTTGAAATTGGGGATGTCGGTGGAGGAAATCCACGGGTTGACGGCGATCGATCTGTGGTTTTTGGATAAGCTGGCGGATCTGTTGGTGACGGAGCGATTCCTCAAGCAGACCCCCCTAGCGGAAATTACCGCCACGGATATGCGGCGGATTAAACAGCAAGGGTTTAGCGATCGCCAAATTGCCTTTGCCACCAAAACCCATGAAGATCAAGTCCGCGCCCATCGCAAGGGGTTAGATATCATCCCGGTTTACAAAATGGTGGATACCTGCGCGGCGGAATTTGAGGCCTTCACGCCCTACTACTATTCCACCTACGAACCCGACGAAAGCGAGGTAGCTCCCTCCGATAAACCAAAGGTGATGATCCTCGGTGGGGGGCCGAACCGCATTGGCCAAGGGATTGAGTTTGATTATTGCTGTTGCCATGCCGCCTTTTCCCTCAGTGCGGCGGGCTATGAAACGATCATGGTTAATTCCAACCCGGAAACGGTGTCAACGGACTACGACACGAGCGATCGCCTCTATTTTGAACCCCTCACCAAAGAGGATGTTCTAAACATCATTGAGGCGGAAAATCCCGAAGGCGTGATCATTCAATTTGGTGGCCAAACCCCCTTAAAACTGGCGGTTCCCCTTCAGGAATACCTCAACGCCAACCCCGACTGTGGTACGAAAATTTGGGGGACTTCTCCCGATGCCATTGATACGGCGGAAGACCGGGAGCGGTTTGAGAAAATCCTCGAACCCTTGGGCATTCTCCAACCCCCCAACGGTATCGCCCGCAGCTATGAGGAGGCCCTCGTCGTCGCTAATCGCGTTTCCTATCCCGTCGTCGTGCGCCCCTCCTATGTCCTCGGCGGTCGGGCCATGGAAATCGTCTATAGCGATACTGAACTGGAACGGTATATGACGTTTGCGGTGCAGGTGGAGCCGGATCACCCGATTTTGATTGATAAGTTTTTGGAGAATGCGGTAGAGGTGGATGTGGATGCGATCGCCGACCACACCGGCAACGTCACCATCGGCGGCATCATGGAGCACATCGAAGAAGCGGGGATCCACTCCGGCGATTCCGCCTGCTCCCTCCCCTATATGTCCCTCAGTGATGAAGTGGTGGCCACGATCCGCTCCTGGACAGTGAAGTTGGCGAAGGCGTTAAACGTCGTCGGGCTGATGAATATTCAGTTTGCCATCCAAAACAACACCGTCTACATCCTCGAAGCCAACCCCCGCGCCTCCCGCACCGTCCCCTTCGTCTCGAAAGTGACCGGCGTGCAGTTGGCAAAAATGGCTTCGTTGGTGATGTCGGGGAAAACCTTGGCCGAGTTGAACTTCACCGAAGAAATCCGGCCCCAGCATATTGCTGTGAAGGAAGCGGTCTTGCCCTTTAAGAAATTCCCCGGTGCGGATACGCTTCTGGGGCCCGAAATGCGCTCCACCGGGGAAGTGATGGGGTTAGATAGCCAATTTGGGGCGGCATTCGCCAAGGCAGAATTAGGGGCCGGCGAAATTTTACCCCTGGGCGGGACGGTGTTTGTCTCCACCAATGACCGGGATAAACCCCTGGTGGTGTCGGTGATTCAGGATTTCATCGACCTTGGGTTTAAGATCATCGCCACAGCGGGAACCTATCAATGTCTTAAGGACAATGGGATTGACGCGGAATTGGTGCTGAAACTCCATGAGGGCCGCCCCCATGTGCTGGATGCGATTAAAAACGAGCAAATCCAGTTGATTATTAACACGCCATCGGGTCAAGAGGCCCGGGATGATGGGATGTTAATCCGGCGCACCTGTTTAACCTATAAAATCCCCCTGATCACGACGATCGCCGGGGCCAAGGCTAATGCTGCCGCCATTCGTTCTTTGCAATCCCAACCCTTAGCGGTGAAGGCATTGCAAGACTATATCATGGGATAAAATCTGCACGAAAAATAATGGCGAGCCAGTGGGAAAATCTCTTAAAAAATCAGGGCATTTGGGAAGGGTCTTTTACCCAATTGGCCCCCGATGGGGCGATCGCCCAAGATATTCCCTCTCGCCTGGTTCTCGCAGCCACCGACCCCAAAACGGTGCGAATGGTTTTAACCCATTTCCCCCCCAACCGCAAACCCCAACCACAGGTGTTTGAGTTTCAAAGCCTGTCGCGGGGGTTTATTGCCTGTAGCGATGGGGCATTTTCCCAAGGATCAATGCAGTGGGGGCCCTTTGCCAATTTTGGGGCGGAGTTGGGGCTAATTTTTGGGGATGCGCGGCTGCGGATTGTGGAGTTGTATAACCGGGAAAGCCACCTGGATCGCCTGACGTTGATCCGGGAAACCCGCACCAACGCCACGCCCCCCAGCCGTCCCCCCTTAACCCTGTCTCAACTTTTGGGGGAATGGCGTGGCGAAGCCACCACCTATTACCCCGATTGGCAGCCCCAAACCACCGTCCCCACCGGCTTAACCCTGACTCAAACGGGGGAGCAGACCCTTGAGCAGGAGTTACGGTTTGGGGAGGGGGCGACGGAACGGGTTGTGCATTCGGTGGGCAGTATTGGCGATCAGGCTCTCCATTTCACGACGGGGCCGATGCCCTATCAGGTGTTATTGCTCCCCAATGGGGCATCGGCCAATTGTCCCCGTCGGATTGTGGCGGGCCATCCTTTTTTCCTGGAGGCGGGTTGGCTGGTGGAACCCCATCACCGCCTCCGTCTGATCCGCCGTTATCAAGCCGATGGCAGTTGGGCGAATCTTACCTGGGTAGAGGAGTTCCGGGTTTAGGGGAGGGGCGATCGCCACGGGTCTCCTCAAGTTGGATCACTGGTTTTTCGTTGACTGAAACCCTTGTACAGCAGACATTCCAAGAATCATCCTACTTTAACAAGCCAGTGCCGAATCCAGTACAATTGAGGGAAAGTTTTTGAAATTGCTATGGCATCTGTCGCAGAACTGCAAAATAAACTCACTGTGTTGATGGGTCAGCTTTCTCTGGAGCAGTTGCAGGTACTCATGGATTGTGCAACCTATTTGGCTGACGAGGAAAGTGAGGCTGCAACCCAAGAGATGTTAAGTATTCCGGGTCTACTGGAGCGGGTTCGACAACTGGAGGCAACCCCTCACACCACGGCTCGAAATTGGCGATCGCTGCGCTCTGATGTATGAAGTCCTCCTGAGTGCTGACGCGCAAAAAACCTAAGCAAGGCGTATAACGCTTAGTGTTGCCTATTGATTCAGATCTCCTATTGCGTCACGATAAACGCTGCCCAATAGTAGGGGTTTTGATAGGGTTGGTGTCCCGCTGGCCATGGTTCAATTTCATCGAGTTTGTCTCGCCAGAGTAGTTCTTCCGGCCAAGTGGTTTGGGCGGCTTGGAGCCAGGTTTGGAGGTCTTCGCGGGTAAGGTTTCGGAGCCAGATTTGCACTTCAGCGAGGGCTTGGGCGGCGGGCATTCCGGCCCGATAGCGGCGATGGAATTCGATCATGGTGAGGGTTGTGGGGAAGGATTCCACCGACCATTGGCTGCTGAGGACTTGTTTTGCGCCGCTTTTGAGGAATGCGCTGGGTAGGCCCACAAATTCATCAATGAATTCGCCGGTATTGGTGAGGGCGGTTTCGCAGGCTGACAGGCTGACGAGATCGTAGGCGGGGAGGTTGAGGGTGAGGAGGGTTTCGACGGTGAGGGTGTCTTCGTTGTTGAGGTAGAGGCAGGATTTTAGGGGATTGTCGGGATCGCTGTTGCCATGGCCGGCGAAGTGAAATTGATGATTGGGTTGGGTGAGGTGTGGGGTGATGTGGGCAAGGTGGGCGTTGGGGCGCTCAATGATGGTGCTGGTGTAGAGGGTGCTGAGGCTGTCTACTTCGGTTTCTGCCCAGGGTAGGGTTTCGGTGGCGATGGTGCTGTGGGGATTTTTGATGATCAGGAGGGTGGGGTTGGGGATGGGGGAATGGGTGGGGATGGGTAGGGTGAGGTTGGGGCGGTAGGTGATGCGGAATCCCCCTAAATCCCCCTTGGCAAGGGGGACTTTGGAGTTGTTGAAGAGGGCGTGGAGGGGGAGGAGGTGGAGGTCGCGGTGGGGGATGAGGATGAGGGTTTGGATGGGGGTGAGGTGGGGGAGGAGTTGGGGGATGTTGAGGATTTGGCTGAGGTGGTGGAGGGTTTGGGGGAGTTGGTCGCGCCAAGTTTCCTCTTCCTCGTGACTTGGCTCTGCCAAGTCATGACTATGGGGAGGCTCTGCCTCCTGGCTATGGGCGGCGGAGCCGCCTGTTGTCCATCCCACGGCGGAGCCGTGGGACGAGGGGGATTTTTTGCGGTGTTGTTGGTATTGTTTTTTATAGTTTTTGAGCCATTCGGTGAAGTTGGTTTGGGTTTTGGTGGCGGGGGTGTGGGGGGGATCGGTGAGGGTGCTGAAGGTTTGGGGGTCTTGGTGGGGGCGCAGGAGGAAGGTGGTGATTTGGGCGGGGCTGAGATGCCAGTAGAGGATGGCGGTGTGGGGGTTGGGGCAAAGTTGTTGGATGCGGGTTTGGAGGGTTTCGCGGCTGAGGGGTTGGGGTTCGGCGTTGGTGTTTTGGAGCCAGGTGAGGGCGAGGCTTTTCCATTTTTCGGCTTCGATCAGGGCTTGCCAGGGGTCGTTTTGGCTGACGAGGCGATCGACATTTAAAAAGTAAAAAGATTGAAATTCAAGACGCAAATATTTTCGATATAAGGGATCAGCAAAATCCAGCATTCTTTTGTTAATACGTTGGATGGCTTCTAATACCTTTTTATTGCTATCTTCAACAAGTCCTAGAGCCTTGAGCGAAATACTCCAATTTAAAAGGATTTTCAATATGTTCTCTGTGTAACTAGGATGATCTTTAATCAACTCATAAGCAGTTTCATAACTTTTTGTCGCTTTACACAAAAAAAGAGACCGTCTTTGATGGTCTTGTTCAATAGAGGAATGCACGCCAAAATACTTGTTAGATTGATCAGCATAAGCGTTTCCCTTGCTCTGATGAAGAATCGCACAATTCAACGGTTCAGTATCCGGGTTTATGTGTTTGTCTAAGGCTTCATTCCAATTGTCTAGAGCTGCTTGATAACCAGACTGATAATAAAGTAAAAAACCACGATTTTTCCAAGAATAAACGTGATTTGGTTCGATTTTGATGGCTCTGTCAAAATCTCGAACTGCTTCCTCATAATACCCCAATTTATAGTAAGCATAGCCACGACCGTTGTAGGCGTAGGCATCATCTGGATCAAGTTTAATAGCTCTGTCGAAATCTTGAATTGCTTCCTCATAATATCCCAAATTATGGTAAGCAGAGCCGCGATTGCAGTAGGCATAGATGTCACGGCGATCTATGTTGATAACTTGATCGAAATTTTTAATTGCCTCTTGATATTGATTTAAGTCTTTATACACAACACCGAGATTGCCATGAGCAGAGGTGTTACATGGGTCAAGTACGATGGCTCGATTGAAGTTTTCAATTGCTTTTTCATATTGCTTCCAGAGTAAGTAAGCTCTACCACGATTTTCCCAATAACTAGATTGATTTTTTTCAATTTCAATCGCTTTCGTAAAATCATCAATAGCTTTCTGATATTCGTGTAAATGATCACAGTATATTATGCCGAGAGCGTCGTAAGCATCGGCATAGTTAGGGCTAATGTTGAGGGCTTGGGTGTATTTTGCAATTGCACCCATCAAATCTCCTGCATTACGGCGGTTAGTTCCTTGGTTGTAAAGTTCTATCGCTGTAGGTTTGATCTGGGGCGTGTTGAGACGAGAAGAAGACTCACCCGTTGAAGATTGTGATTGTGAAGCTGTTTTAAATGGGGTTGAAGACGCAAAACTGGTAATGTATTGATTTTTTTTTGGTTCTTTTTGTTGTAACATTGCATTGAGTTTCGCCAATTCGGTTAACTCTGGTTGCTGTGCAAGTAACTGATTAATAACCACTTGATCATCCTGGGATTGATTCAGATCTAACACCTCATTGCCTTCTACTTCTTCCTCACCCCCCAACTCCCGCACCACCTCCCCCGCCAACCCACTCAACACCCCCAACTCCGCCCCCGCCAACCGCCCCCAATCCCCCACCGACAAAACATCCCGCCCCGCCCCAGACCGCACCCATCCCACCAACCCCTCCTCCGTCACCCCAAAACGCCCCAAATCCCCCAACGCCAAATAACC
>NZ_JAYGHW010000021.1:0-30816 GCF_034932185.1 Spirulina sp. CCNP1310
CCGTGGGGCAAACGGGAAGTTATACGCTTGGGGAGATTGGGCCTCTGGCTGGGTTGGAGCAATCCTGCTCAGTTAAGTCCGGTTGATGAACCAAGAATCCCCGTCGCTTTAGCGCGGGGAGTGTCAATTCCCCTCATTGATCAGGAGCCACCGTAGCGGTTGGCGGAGCCTTGCCCGTAGCAAATCACCTGATTCCGTCCCTGGGATTTTGCCATGTATAAAGCCTGATCCGCTTGGCTAATTAAATCATCGGGGGAAAAGTCAGCGGTGGGGTGTAGCGCGGCAATGCCTAAGCTGACGGTGACGGTGCAGTGAATTGTGGAATAGGCGTGGGGAATGCCGGCCTGAGCGACATGGGCTTGAATACCTTGGGCAATGCCTTGGGCTTGGTGGATATCGGTTTCCGGCAGGACAATGGCGAACTCCTCTCCCCCATAGCGGGCGAGGAGGGAATGGTGCGGGGCGAGGAGATCTAGGGCGCTTTGGATGGCCTGGACTAAAATTTGTAGACAGCGATCGCCCTCTAAATGGCCATAGTGGTCATTAAAGGGTTTAAAAAAATCCACATCACAGAGAATTAAAGCAATCATCCCCTGCCCAGTCTGCCAACACCGGAGTAGATAGTCATCAAAATGCCGCCGGTTCGATGTCCCGGTTAACCCATCTTGATTGGCCAGAGCTTGTAACTTTTCATTGGCTGCATGGAGAGCCACTTCCGCCTTAGCCCGTTCTTGGATTTCTAGATGTAGTTGGGTATTGCGGGCTTGGAGTTGCTTTTGTAGGAGGCAAATTTTTAGTTGATTTTGCACCCTGGCCAAGACTTCCGCCCATTGAAAAGGCTTGGTGATATAGTCCACCCCTCCCACCTCAAAGGCTTTCACCTTATCCCCCACTTCATTAAAGGCACTGATAAAAATCACCGGCACGGCTTGGGTGAGGGGATCGGCTTTGAGAGCCTCACAGACATCATAGCCGCTCAGTTTAGGCATACTGATATCCAGCAAAATCAAGTCCGGAACTGCCGAACGGGCCGCCCGCAGGCCAATCTCACCATTGATCACACCCCGAACCTCATAACCATGGTTCGTTAACAATGTAGACAGAAGGCGGACATTGTTAGGGGTATCATCAATAATCAGAATATCGCCCTTCGAGGGTTCTGTTGTTTGGCTCATGGTCAATCAGCAGGCAATTATGGGTTAACAATGCCACATCAGCACCATTATTTCATGCATTTTAAAGGTGACGGCCCCCTGTGTCAGTGACAGCGGGCCATTTCCCGCTAAACGGCTGCTTTTTTCTTGCGGGCAGCTTCTTTTTCCTTTTGCTTGGCCCGCTTGGCCTCCCGTTTCGCGGCATCCGCTTCCCCTTGCAGCCTTGCCTTTTCCTTCGCCTCCAGTTCGGCTAGTTTATCGAGGTAGTAATGATAATCGCCGTTATAGACGACTAATTCCCCATCCCGGACTTCAACAATTTTGGTCGCCACTTGGGAAATAAAATAACGGTCATGGGAGACGATTAACACCGTGCCATCATAGTCTTTAAGCGCCGATTCCAGCATTTCTTTGGCGGGAATATCGAGGTGATTGGTGGGTTCATCCAAGACTAAAACGTTGGCGGGACGTAATAGCATTTTTGCTAAGGCTAACCGCGCTTTTTCGCCACCACTTAACGCCCCCACGGGTTTATACACCATTTCACCGCTGAATAGAAATCGCCCTAAGAGGGTGCGAACTTCTTCATTTTTCCAATCGGGAACTTCGTCGTGAATGGTATCGAGGACGGTTTTTTCGAGATCGAGGGCTTCGGCTTGGTTTTGTTCAAAATAGCCGGGGATGATGTTGTGGGGGCCAAAACCGGCGGAACCGTCTTCGGGGGTTTCTAGCCCGACAATCATCCGCAATAGGGTGGATTTGCCGCAGCCGTTGGGGCCAAGGAAGGCGATGCGATCGCCTCGCTCAATCAATAAATTCGCCCCTAAAAACAGCATTTTATCCCCATAGCTATGGGAAAGGTCTTCAATTTGCACCACTTCCCGACCACTGCGGGGGGCAGAGGGAAATGTGAATTTTAAGGTGCGCAGATTAGCCACGGGGGCATCAATGCGTTCGATTTTTTCTAGCTGCTTTTCACGACTTTTCGCCTGGGTGCTACGGGTGGCACTGGCCCGGAACCGCTCGACAAATTCCTGTTGTTTGGCGAGTTCTTTTTGTTGCCGTTCGTAGGTGCTGAGTTGGGCAGCTTGGTTTTCGGCTTTTTGAGCCAAGTAGGCGGAATAGTTGCCGAGATAGGTGGTGGAAACGCCCCGCTCGGTTTCGACGATTTGGGTACAGAGGCGATCGAGAAATTCCCGGTCATGGGAAATTACCACCATGGGGGTTTTCAGATCTTTTAAGTAGCCTTCAAGCCATTCAATGGTTTCTAAATCCAGGTGGTTGGTCGGCTCATCGAGGAGGAGCAGATCCGGGTCTTGGAGCATAATTTTTGCCAAACTGAGGCGCATTTGCCAACCGCCGCTAAACGTGCAGACGAGGCGATCGCCATCGTCCGGCTCAAAACCCATTTCCGGCAAGATCTTCTCAATTTCCGCATCTAAACCGTAGCCGTTGAGGCCCTCAAACCGCCGTTGCAGTTTGTCCATTTTGTGCAGGAGTTGATCCAATTGATCGGGATCGGCTCCTTCCATGGCATGGGTGACGGCCATTAATTCGCTGTGGGTGGCGTTGGCGGCTTCAAACACCGTCCAGAGTTCTTCCCGTACCGTGCGGCTGGGATCTACGTCGAATTCTTGGGTGAGGTAGCCAATTTTGAGGTCATTGGGGCGGATCACTTGGCCGGTGGTGGGTTCGACATGACCCATGATGATTTGCATTTGGGTGGATTTGCCTGCGCCATTCACCCCCACCAGACCGATGCGATCGCTATTTTTCACTTCCCAAGTCACATCCTTGAGGACTTCTCCGGTGGGGTAAATTTTACTAATATGTTCTAGGCGCAGCATTTTGATTCCTTTCCCATTCCTTGCTCATCCCTTGTAGTTTAACAATACTTAACACAAAGTTCTAGGGGGGAATGGGGAATGGGTGAGCTTTGGCCCTTTGGGGATCATTCCCAGTCTGGAGTGAGAACGGTTAAGATCGCAATACAACTCTGATCCCATCGCTATCTTATCCTGATTTCCCTTGATCTGGGCATGATTTCTTCGGGTATTTAGAGATGGTTGACCTTACTTTTTCCTCTATGGGTATCCTGAAACTCTGGGAAACGCGCACCCAATTTTGGCGACTCCGGCAAAAAATGACCCTCGGCTATGGCATCGCAATCGGCCTCGGTTTGGGGGTTTCGAGTTTGGGCTTAATGGTACTAAGTCACTATCAAGGGCTGACCCTTGAACGGCTAGGGGCGGCGAATCGTCAGGCGCATCTGCTCTCACAATTCCGGGAGGAAATGAGCAGTAGTCAAATGGCGGGGTTGCAGTTGGAAACGGCTCTCACCCGGCCGGAGCGGTTGTTAGTGCTACGCACCAGAGTTGTGACGAATCTTGAGCGATCGCAAGCCACCATTGCAGAACTACGTCAATTTATTGAGGATAATCCCCAATGGTTAGCCACAGACCCCCAACGCTACATCCTGTTACTGAATGACTATCAACAGGTGGTGGAGTTTTACGGCAAGGCCATTGACGATGTGTTCCCCCCCCATCAAACGCGATTTTCCCCTGAAAAGCGGGAAGAATTGATCCGGGCATTGCGCGAACTGCCGAATTTGGCCCAAATGCAGGCGTTAGAAGGGGCTAACTGGCGATTAGATGAGGTGACGCTGATAGCCCATGAGCAAACGCGGAGAGCGGAGATCGCCATTGAACAGATGCAAATGCTCGAAAAGGTGTTGATGGTTCTGATTAGTTTGGGGTCAGGGGCGATCGCTGGCGGGTTAATTTGGCAAATGACGAAGGCCATTCTGCAACCCCTCGAAGCCCTCACCCAAACTGCCCAACAAATCACCATCGCCCACGACTATAGCCTCCGCGCCCCCATTCAAACCCACGATGAAATCGGCATTCTTGCTAAATCCTTTAACCGGCTGATTGGCGAAATTGATGAGCAAACCCAGCAGTTAATCGCCGCCAAGGAAGCAGCGGAAACGGCAAATCAGGCCAAAAGTACATTTTTAGCGACGATGAGCCACGAACTGCGCACGCCCCTCAATGCGATTAGCGGGTTTGCGCAACTGTTGGCCACGGAACTCGATGCTCCCCATCACCAAGAACAACTCCACACGATCCAACGCAGTAGCCAACATCTCCTGACGCTAATCAATGACATTCTCGACCTGAGCCGGATCGAAAATGGCAAACTAGAACGCACAGACCAAGAGGTGAATCTCTGGGAACTGTGGAAAATGATGGAAGGGATGTTCCGCTTTCGGGCTGAACAACAGGGTTTGAGCTTTGAGATCGACATTGCCCCCAATGTGCCGTTGACGATCAGCAGCGATCCGACTCGGCTACGGCAAATTTTGATTAACCTCTTAAGCAATGCGATCAAGTTTACGCCCATGGGGGAGATTACGCTGGCGGTTCGTTATCAGGCGGATCCCCTTCCGGCGACCCTCATCCTCACGGTTACGGATACTGGCTTGGGAATTTCTGAGGCAGAACTGGCTTTGCTCTTTACCCCCTTTACCCAAACGGAAACAGGTCGCCGTGCTCAACAGGGGGCGGGCTTGGGTCTTGCCCTCTGTCGTCAGTTTGCAGAATTATTGGGGGGGACAATTACCGTTGAGAGTGAGGTGAATGTGGGTACGGTGTTTAGGGTGCGGCTGCCCTGTGAGGCGATCGCCACGGCTCAAGCCATCACCTTTGTCAGGGACAGTGAACAGCATCAACCCATTGGCATTAGTAGCGAGGAACTGAGCCAGTTTGCACCAGAATGGCTGGCAGAACTGTATCAATACGCCATTTGTGCGGACTTTCAAGCGATTACTGACCTTCTAGATACCACAGAAAACAATTCTGTCCTTTCTGAAGCACAGAAAACTATCATAGGACTAATGCGACAATGGATAACGGATTACCGTTTTGACCAAATCACGGATCTGCTCCGGCTTTCAGAGGCTCCTCAGGAGGTTTCCTGAGGGGGTTAGTGATGGCAGCCAAGCGTGTGATCCAGTCCATCGGCGGTTTCACAAAAAATAGGCATGGGGCAACCAGATCTACAAAAAAACATCATCATTGTTGACGACACACCGGCTAACCTACGTTTGCTCTCTGCGATGCTGGGGGAACAAGGTTATCGGGTTCGCAGTGTCACCAATGGCGCTATGGCGATTAATGCCGCCCAAGCCAAGCCCCCAGATTTGATCCTTCTCGATATCAATATGCCGAAGATGAACGGCTATGAGGTCTGTCGCCGCTTGAAGGAAATTGAGGCAACAGCAGATATTCCGGTGATTTTCCTGAGTGCTTTGGATGATATCCAGGATAAAATTACGGCTTTTCAAGCGGGGGGTGTGGATTATGTCACGAAGCCTTTCCATTTTGAAGAGGTTTTGGTGCGGGTACGGAATCAATTGGCACTCCGTCAAGCCCAGGCAGATCTTGCTCAAAAATCAACGATTCTTGAATCCTTTAGTGATGCGCTGCGGGCCCTGCACCGTCTCAGCATGACGGATTATGATTCTTTTCCGGCCCGGTTTCAGGATTATTTAAAGACGGGCTGTGAGTTACTGCAATGCTCCCGGGGCGGGATTAGTAAGATCCAAGCGGATTATTACACGCTCCTGAAAACCATCCCTGAACCGGCGGGGGAGCAGATTTTGCTGGGGGATTTGAGTTTTCCGGTGTCGCTCAGTGAGACCTATTGTTATGGGGTGATCCTGGCGGAAGGAACGGTGGGGTATCCGGATACTACTGTTTTAAATCCAACGGGGGAGTTTCCACCCCAATCTCAATGGCCCTTTTATGCCTATTTGGGAACGCCAATTTGGGTGAATGGGGTGATCTATGGGACGCTGTTTTTTGCGGATGATGTGGCGCGGGAGCAACCGTTTGCGACCCATGAGGTGGAGTTGGTGGAGTTAATGGCGCAAAGTTTGGGGCGGGCGATCGCGACTTACCAAAGCAATGAAGACCGTCGCCGTGCGGAGTTGGCCTTTCGTCTGGAAAAGCAGAAGTCGGACAAATTACGGCTCAATATCCTACCCCAAAAAATCGCCCGTCGTCTCAAGCAGGCTCAAGAGTTGATCGCTGAGTCTTTCTCTCAGGTGACGGTGTTGATCGTCAATGTGGTGAATTTGCATGAGTTGATCCATCCCTTGTCGGCAGCCCAGGGGGTGCAGTTTTTAAATGAATGGTTTGGTTGGCTGGATCAGCGGGTGGAGCGTTTTGGGTTGGAGACGATTAAAACCCGGGGCGATCGCTATGTGGTGGTGGGGGGTGTGCCGGTGGCACGGGGGGATCATGGGGAGGCGATCGCTGATTTGGCCCTGGTGATTCACCATGAACTTGAGGATTTTCAGCCGGCCTGTTGGCAGCATCGATCCCCCCAGGAGCCGATCCAAGTGCGGATGGGGATTCATACGGGGGAGGCGATCGCTGGCATCATCGGCAGCAAAGGCTTTAACTATGACATCTGGGGCGAAGCCATCAATACCGCCACCTGGTTAGAAACAACAGGGGAACCCAACAAAATTCAAGTTTCTGAACAAGCCCAAACCCATCTTCTCACTCAATACCACCTCACCCCCCATACTCCCAACCCTAGCCCCAAAAACCCACCCACCCCAAAAACCTACTGGTTAATGGGCAAAAAAGGAATCTAATTCGGCTGTAGCCTATCCGCGTGGGGCGAAAAATCTTTCGCCCCTACTCAGCGGATTCCGGATAACCGCTCGTGGGGAAAACCACAGCTTTTTGCTCAAAGAAAAACGGGGAACGAATATCGTTCCCCGTCGTAATCATGCAGTTAGAACTGGAGGCAAACCCCCATAGACCTATTCAGCAACAGGAGCAGGAGCTTCTTCCACCACAGCCGGCTCTTCAGCAGGAGCAGGGGCTTCTTCCACCACAGCCGCATCCTCAGCAGGAGCAGGGGCTTCTTCCACCACAGCCGCATCCTCAGCAGGAGCAGGGGCTTCTTCCACAGCAGCCGGCTCTTCAGCAGGAGCAGTGGTATCTTCGCCACCGAAGGAATTGATCGTGGAGTTGATTTCTTCCACTTCAGTATCCGAGAGGCTATCTAAGCCTGTGAAAGCAGGGCCAACGGCTTCAGATTCATCAGCGACTTCCTCTGCATCATCATCGACTTCAGCAGATTCATCATCATCATCATCGTCGCTGTCGCTATCATCATCGACATCGACATCATCAGCATCGTCATCCGCATCAGGAGCATCAGCTTCACTCACAGAAAGGGTATCAATGAGTTCATAGATGGATGCAGCATCTTCTTCAGACAGTTGACGCACACCAAACAACCCAGGGAACATCCGGCTACCGGGCCCGCTTTGTTCAAAAGCACCCACACCCACGTTGTCACGAGTTGCCACGAAGATGCGACGACCGCGCTGTTGCACGAACTTCACTTGAACGCGACCGCTACGGTTGCTACGCACCTTGAGGTTAAAGCTGGGAGCAGCAACAATCTCAAACTCAGCAGTGGAGCCACCGGAGAAAATGCTATTTGCAGATTCACCCGTATTCACAAACTGAATATTATTCAGAATGTTTTGAATAAAGATTTGCGCCTGAGACAGTGATTCAGAACCTCGGGTTTTAAACGTAAAGGAACCACTTTGATCGCTAAAGCGAGAGCCATTAAAGATCAGCGTCATGCCACCGAAACGGACATTATTGCGGGTGAAAGCACTTTCGCTAATGTTTTGGACAAACACAAACTGACTATCACGGGAAACCGCTTGATACTGAGACAGGCTGTAGTTCGCTTGTAAATTTGCCCGCGTGATACTGCCAGCACCTGCTGCTGCCAAGAAATTAACAGTCCCGTCACCTCCCGTATTCCCTTTGAATTTGTTACTGCCTTGTTCAAACTCGAAAGTAGTATTACGACCAGAACCAGCAACCCCAACCTGACCCGGGCCAAAGAGGGCTAACACACCGTTAGTTTGCCCGTCAATTTTGTACTTCATGGGTTGACCCGCAACAAGCGTGTCATTGGAGGTGACTTGAGCATTCCCTACGGTAATATCCACAAAACCATTGGAGGCTTCCAACCTGAAGCTGTCACGGCGACCATTGCCGAAGGTGGAGATTTCAAATTTCTTGTTGGCTTCACCGGCAAAGTCAAACCCGTCTGCGCGTGGAGTCCACGTTGTTGGTGTGACATTCTCACCTTCAAACTGGAACTTGATCTTGCGGGGCATCTCAAAGGCGATGGGTGCAAGAGCAGCGCTAGAGCCACGGAATTCAATATCAGAGGGCAGGTCAATGAAACCAGCGGTGATATTGGCGTTGAGATCACCAATCCTCATTTGACCGCTATCGGTTCTGACGCTGCCATCACTGGATTTAACACCGTCAATGGGAATGAACAGTTGAGGCAGGCTAGCGGCAGAAATGAGTGAGCCAACGATGGGATTGCCGATTGGGCTGAAGCGACCAACGTTGTAGGCTAAAGCGGTGTCAACGTTGGAGAAGGGAATCAAAGAACCGCCAGCACTAAAGCCAATCCCGGAGAGTTTCCCGGTGATTAAGCCGGTGTCTCCAGGGGAAACCTGGCCAGGAGTTCCAGCCTGATAGCCCCCGGTAGCGGTGGGGACGAAGGCAGGGTTAGTCAGAACACCGTTGGGGCTGACGATTTGCAGGTTACGGATCGCGATGTCGAAGAGGCTGGTTTGAGTTCCAGTAAAAAAGGCAGCGGTTCCTTCAATGCTGCCGCCGGTGACTTGCACTTGGGCTTCTGCGGCGGGGGCGGCAACCATGGCGAGGCTACCCAATAAACCCAAGGAAAGCGCGGTGTTGCGAGTAAGTTTAGACATCATGATGGAACAGGCTCCACAAATTGAGTAACGGGGGATAGAAAACGGTTGAGGGACTCCAGAAGAAAATCAGAGCAATCTGCGTAATCTTACGGATAGCAAAAACCCAACGTAATAGCAAAACTAAACTATTCCAGAAGCACGCGGGACAATTTTGCGTTGTTATGGCTTTTGACCAGAGAGGGAACCGAAAGGTTCCCCCATTCCAAAAGTTTTTGACAGATTCCGGAAATTTCAGCCAGTTTAGAAACTGAACGTTGTCCGCAAGGCTCCAATCAAGATATCGCTGTTACTGCCCATATGGAAGGGGCTGATGACCCAAACCAGGCCCGGCGTAATGCTGATATTGTTGCTGAGTTGCCAACGGTAGAAGGCTTCGACGTGATAGGTCGCGCCTTGCTGGCCACCGGCAGCAGCGTTGAGAATATCGCCTCGGCCGAGGAAGCTGGGGACGTTACGGGCTTGGGTTCCGGTGGTGGTGTCGGGCATGGTGCTGCGGGTGATCCGGGGGGGTTGGCCGAAGTAAAGCCCCAAGAGATTACCTTCGCCACCAAGATCAGGGAAGTTGAGGAACGTCATCCAGTTAAAGGTTTCGACACCGCCGTCTGCCAGGATGTAATCCGAGAAGGTGTAACCAGCCCAACCCCCCAGGGTGATGCGCTCCGAAGGCCGGAACTCTGCCCCGAAACCCAAGGCGTTGGTTTGCATGGGGGCGCGGAGGTTAAAGACGGTGCTGGTGTTGCCGATGATCAGTTGGTCATCCCCAGTGCCTGTCAGGAGGCGACCATAGGGGGAATAGGAGTTGATGTATTGCAGGGAAATGTCGATGTTGGAAGTGGGAGAAGCAACAAACTGGGCCCCAAGGGTGGTGCTGTTGTTATCGCCCCCGAAAATGCCACCGTTGAGGGAGTCAGCGGGGAGTTGGGAGGCATAGACAGCTTGGAAGCTCATGTCTGGATTCAGTTGCCAGTCAATCCCTACGCCGGCACGGCCACCGCCAATGCCCATAATTGGGTTCCGTTGAGCAAAGCGGGAAAGGGGCCCGCTGCCTTGACTTTCAATGCGGTTGGTTCCCCGGAACACGTTCACCGGGCTGATGCCTTGGGGGCCGACCATGACGGCAAAGTTGGTGCCAAAGAGATGGCGATAGTTGAGGTCGGAGAGTTGGAGCCGGTTGTCGGTGTCGCCTTCGTAGGCGAGGCTGATGTAGTTGGCGAGGGTGTCGGTGAAACGGTTGGTGCTGCGGCCATCACCGGCGTTGAACGTGGTAAGCAGCAGACTGCGGGGGCTGAATTGGGTGAAGAGGCTGAGGTTAGTGCTGTGGATCAGGTTGATTTCATTTTCGGTGTCGCTAAACGTGCTGCCAGCAATGCTAAAGTCGCCTCGGCTGCGGCCCTGTACGCCCATGGTGACTTGGCCGAAGAGTTTGGTGGTGGTGGAGAATTGATTATCCTCTAGGGTTTGGACGCGCTCTTCAAGGTCGTCTACTTGGGTGGTGAGGTTGGCGAGTTCGGCTTCAAATTCTTGGACGAGGCGGCCGAGGGCTTCGAGATCCTGCTGGGTGGCAAAGCGATCGCCCATTTGGGCCAAGCTTTGTTCAATCACCTGCATACAGGCATTGAGGGCAGCGGCAAATTCATAGCGAGAGAGGGCGCGGTTGCCTCGGAATGTGCCATCGGGATAACCCTTGACACAGCCATAGCGGTTGACCAAATCCCGCAGCGCCGCATAGGCCCAATCCGTAGGGGCAATGTCTCGCAGTTCAAAGACGTTATTGACCTGGGCCATGGGGGTATTGTGCATTTCCGCCACCAGTACCGAGGGAGTTGTCGCAGCCCGGATAGGACTCTCTATCGTTTTCGATGGGGTGTCATGGGTGGTAGTGGCGATCAGTTGGGGTTGAGGGGTGAAGGCGCGAGGATCGATCGCCAGGAGTTGAGGATTGGAGTCTGGGCCTTGATTGGTAACAGTAGTAGCCCATTCACTGGTTGCAGTGGTGGTTTCCGTCTCCGTGGGGGGAGAGGCGGCTCCAAGCACAGGACTGGATTCAGGCTCAGTTTCTAAACTGGGGGTAGAGGGGATGTTTTTAGGATCGGATTTTACCGAGGGATCGGCCATCGCCCCTTGGGAAGCCATCGCCCCTAGGGCCGTCAGCAACAGTGTTAGGGAAAGGGTGGTACTGAAATAGGTTTTTTTCACGGGAACTCCTCAAGACACCTGTACATGGACAATAGTCAACAGTCTAGACCAAGTTAGAATCAGAACGGTTGAACGATTCTGTCACTCATTCTGTAACTAGAATTTTGATGATCTTTAGCTTAGTTCAAAAAATTGAGCGGGCCATCAGGGTTGGACTCCAAAATTGCAGATTTGTTCCGCAATTATGCTTAAATAGCATCCCCTATGATCGCCACACCTAGGAGGGTCGTGCATCGCGATCGCCATATTTAATTAAAAGAGCGATCGCGCCACTCACTGCAAAAATTAACACAATACTCAGGGCAGAGCCAAACCCCCAATTCCGGGATGCACCCAGGAATTGATTATAAATTAACCGCGAAAGCGTCATACTGGAAGCCCCCCCCAGCAGTTCGGGATCGACAAAATCCCCCAAGCCAGAAATAAACACCAATAGGGAACCTGCCGCAATCCCCGGTAGGGTTTGGGGAATCGTCACTCGCCCAAAGGTTTCGAGGGGATTCGCCCCCAAATCCGCTGCCGCTTCCAACAGTTCCCGATCTAATTTTTCCAAAGAGGCATAGAGAATTAAAACCATATAGGGCAGATAACTATAGGCCATGCCAATAAATACCGCCGGAGTGCGATTGAGTAAATCCAGGGCCGGGAGTCCTAGGGTGGTGAGCAGCGTATTTAAAATGCCCGTGGGTCTGAGGATCGTAATCCAGGCATAGGTACGCAGCAAGGAAGAAGTCCACAGGGGCAGGATAAACCCCAAAAGTAGGAGATTGCGCCAACGGCGGGGGGCCATTTGGGCTAACCAGTAGGCGACGGGAAACCCCATCAGGAGGCAGAGTAGAGTTGTACCGCTGGCGAAGAGGAGCGATCGCCCCACAACGCGCAAATTGATCCCATCAAACACCCGCCAATAATTCCCCAAACCGCTGGGGTTAACCACATCCCCAGGGCGAATCCCCGGCACAAGGCTGAGTTCAAAGATCACCAAGGTGGGCAAAACCAAGAGCAACACCAACCACAACCCCGCCGGCCCCAAGAGGATCGTCATGCCTAGCCACCGTCGAGCGGCGGGGGGAGCGATGGGTTTGAGATCGGCATTGGACATGGGGGAGTGAGAAGTGGGGAGTGAGAAGTGGGTTGATGTAGGGGCGTTGGCGTAAGCCTGCCGGAGGCACAAAAATGTTTCGCCCCCCTGCGCTAATTCTACAACCGGATTCCCTAGGAGATGAATGGCTCGATCTAGGAGGTTAGGGGTTGAGGGCGGCGATCGCCGCTTTGATCAAACTATAAAAATGGGGCTTCGTCACATCCACAGGGGTAGCCGTTGCGCGGCTTTCTCCCAATAATCCCACCCGTTGCCCCTGTTGGACGGCTAACACCTGGTTTTGATCATTTTTAATCCGCAATTCTTGGCCGGCTTGGGCAAAACTACATTGATACTGGCGGTTTCTGTGGGTGAACGTGGTGAGGAATGGGTTCGGGGTAGCGGTAGTGGCACGGATGCCGATAATTTCCAGTTGGAGCGTCGTTTGACCCTGCCAATGGTTTTCATCGAGTTTATAGGCCAGATCCACCGGACTGGGGAGGGGGAAATAATCGCCCTTGCGCCAGGCGATCGCCCCTAACACCCGATCCCCTTGGGCCAATTTCAACCGCAAATGATTCCCCTTCACCACCTGCTGCTCCAAAATCCGCACGCCAGGAGTCCAAAAGATCGGGATAGGCATCCCCATGCCCCAAGGTTGCAGGCTTTCAATTTCCCCATAGAGTTGGGGTGTGAGTTGATCAAAATCTGCCTGAACATCAATGCTAATCAGCGGCTTCAGGTGTTCCGGTTCTAGGCATTGATGGGCAAATTCGCTCAACTTGTTTTGAAACGTGGGGAACTGCTCCACCGTCACCGAAAACCCCCCCGCTGCTTGGTGGCCGCCATGTTTGATCAGGCAATCGTGGCAAAATTCCAAGGCTTGGGCAACGTGAAACTCCGGAATACTCCGGGCCGAACCTCGGATCGTCGTGGCATTTTCCTGAGTGCAAATAAACACCGGCACACCGTACCGCTCCACCAACCGGGAGGCGACAATGCCAATCACGCCATGGTGCCAATCAGATTTATAAACGACAAGGACGCGATCGCGCTCCCAAGGCAGGGGCGTATCCTCCACCAACGCCACCGCCTCCTGTTCCGTCTGTTCACACAACTGTTGCCGTCGTTGGTTCGTCGTTGCGCAGACCATGGCCCGCTCGAAGGCGAGGGAGGGATCATCAGTGGTGAGCAGTTCAATCACTGTACAGGGATCACCAATGCGACCAATGGCATTGATGCGCGGCCCCAGGCGAAAGCCGATCATATCGGGGTGCATCGGCTTTTTGTTCTCCTCTGAGCCGGCCTGTTGAATTAAAGCTTGGACTCCAGCTAGGGGCGATCGCGGCAGGGATTTTAACCCCCGTTTCACCCAGCGACGATTTACCCCATTTAAGGCGGCCAGGTCGGCGATCGTCCCCAACGTACAGAGATCCAACAGCGTTGCCGTCAACCCCGTTAATTTGCCCACCGCCTGACCCGTGGCCACCGCCAACACATAGGCAACTCCCACCCCCGCCAAACTGCGATAGGGGGAATCTTCCGCTAAAAGTTTGGGGTTAAGGATCGCATCAGCGGCGGGTAATTCCGGCGGCAGATCGTGATGATCAGTAATGATCACGCTCAAGCCCAAATCCACCGCCAACTGCACCGGCTCATGGGCCATAATGCCGTTATCGACAGTGATAATTACCCCTACCCCCGATTGGGCGCAATCCTCGACAATGCGGTTATTCATCCCATAGCCCTCATGCATCCGGCTGGGAATGGCATAGTCAATCTTTGCCCCAAAATGGCGCAGGGCGCGGATTAATAACGCCGTGCTCGTCATGCCATCGGCATCGTAGTCCCCACAGATCAAAATGGGATCCTGTTGGGCGATCGCCTCCTCCAAAATTGCCACCGCCCGCCCCAAATCAGCAAACTCCTCCAAAGGGGATGGTAACTGAGCCAACTCTGGATCAATGTGAATGGCCGCCGTTCCTGGAGTCTCCAAGCCGCGATTCCAGAGCACTTGGGCCAACAGGGGAGAAAGCCCCGTTGCCGCCACGAGGGCCTTTACCCCTTCCGGTGCGGGGGGCGCAATGTGCCAACGTTGGTTAGGAAGTTTAGCCATGGGATTACAACGGCGGAAAATTGCCCTGCCACAGTTGGAACCAATCCTGCCAAGCGGATTCGAGACGGCCATGGGCAGCTTGGGGATCATTCCCCAAAGGCGTATACATCAACGTCCACAAACAGCGGTCATCGCGCCACTGTTCCCGCCCCAAGAGCCAGGGAACCACCCGCTCCAGCACCATATCGTAAAGTTCTTGATTGCGCTCATACTGTTCCGGCGTAGCAGAACTCAGTCCCCGAGGATTAATGCAGGTGCTGATGTAGGCATAGCCCCCGTAGGTAATGGCAGCAAAATGACCCGATTCTACCCGCTGGCGAATCTGGGCGGTAATTGCCTCATCATGAGCTTTACTGGTGAACCGTTCATGTTCGCGGGTGAATAAATCTACCCCCCCTAGCGTCTCCGTCACATAGCGAATTTCAATATCGAGGGGGATGTCCCCCTGACGGTAACGATAATGACGGCCAGCGCGATAGCTTGACCCTTCATATTCTGGCTTTTCCACCGGCTCCAGGGCCTCACTCTCCTTCAACTTCCAACCTGCTAAATTGAGGTTTTCTGGAAATTCATACTCCCGGAGATTGCCCACGTTGGGATTGATAAACACCGCCGCTGTCACCCCCACCAGCAGGAGCACATTCGCCG
Source organism: Spirulina sp. CCNP1310 (assembly GCF_034932185.1). Classification (NCBI taxonomy): domain Bacteria; kingdom Bacillati; phylum Cyanobacteriota; class Cyanophyceae; order Spirulinales; family Spirulinaceae; genus Spirulina; species Spirulina sp. CCNP1310. The sequence goes on from NZ_JAYGHW010000021.1 coordinate 15,042, forward strand.
CTAAAATCCCCAACCGCAGGGATTGGGGAGGATTGGCGGTTGGGGGGGGTTCCGGTGGAGTTTCGTCCAGGGGGGGAATGGTTGCGGGGGGATTGGGGGTTTCGATATCGCTAGGTTCCATGCTCACCAGGGGATTCAGCAGCAGATTGGGCAGATTCAGATGTGATAAAGGGGAAACAAATTAACCCAAAGAGAATGACACCAATGGCCCCGAAAATTTGTGAGCCACTGCCAACGTGCCAATAATCAAAGGTTTCGGTATTGAAATTATTGATTAAGTAGGCCATGACGGCAACACGGAAGCTATTAACAAGAAAACCGAGGGCGATCGCAATCACGGGGGCCAGCCATTTACCTAAGCGGGTGGTGGTAAAGATGATTAAAAAGAGGAAACTGAGGCGGAGCAGAAAGTCAATAATCCCTGCCCCGGAGCACCCTTCATGGACGCGGACGATGGATCGGGAAAGGTTGATATAGACTCCATCGGTGAGGAGCGGTTTCATGCCGATGAGGCTTAAACCAAAGGTGGAGGTCGCTGCGGTGAGCATCGTGAAGCTATAGCCGGTGATGCTTTGGATCAGACTTTCAATATTGCCCGCTAAAAACCGCTCTCCGGGTAAAGCGAGGACGGCAAAAGCCAATAATTCTTTATGGTATTGTCCTAAACCCTGCCAACTGGAGGCCAACAGGGCCAAGCTGAACCCGAAAATCAAGGGTACGGCTTGGACAAAAATGCCGCCGCTGGAAATTTGCAGGATCTTCCAAAAGGCGAGGAGCAGCAGGGTGGTGGCGAAGAGGCTAGCGGAGAGGGTGGTGCGAAATTTGAGGGTTTCCTTTTTGTCCCACACCATGGAGGCGATCGCCCCCCAGAAGATCAAACAAATACTAAAGCTCTTCATATCCCCGGTTTGATCCGTCAGGGCGAGGTGAAAGAACATCAAACCCCCTGCTAAAGCGAGGAGCCAATAGCGGGGGTCTTGGGCAAGTTTCAGGGTGTCGTTGCGTTTGAAGCTATCTAGCATTGGCTCAAAGGGTGGTCGTCTAAAGGGAGCTGGTTGCGATCCTAACCCACCTCGCCCTGTGGGCAATTCTCCGAGGAAGGGATCTGAAAATTTCCTCTCCTGAGAGAGTTAGGGGTGGGTTCTTAAACCAGTCTAGGCGGTGGTAAATGCACAGTGACCCTGATTGTTAAAAATTCAGCAAAAATTCACCAAAACCCGTTTCAATCAAATTAACCCATCGAGGCGCGTTAAATTAGCGTCAGTCTTTTTTGGCATTTTAACCCCTATGGTTCAGACTCCCACGCTCAAGCCGGCCCTATCTTGGCTCCCCTTTGCTGATGTTCTCCCCCAACCCTTGCACAAGCAGCGGATCACGGTGTTACAGATCAACCTCGGCCGCCGCTGTAATTTGGCTTGCACCCATTGCCATGTGGAGGCGGGGCCGCAGCGCACCGAGGAGCTTTCCCCGGAAGTTTGTGAGCAGTTGATCGCCGTGATTGAGCAGTTCCCCCAAATTGAAACCGTTGACCTCACCGGGGGCGCACCGGAGATGAATTATGGGTTTCGGCCCTTGGTGGAGGCGGCGCGGCGAGCGGGTAAACGGGTGTTGGTGCGATCGAACCTGACGATCTTTTTTACCCCCGGTTTTGAAGATTTGCCAGATTATTTCGCGGCCCAGCAGGTGCGAGTGGTGGCTTCGTTGCCCTGTTATTTGGAGAAAAACGTCGATCAGCAACGGGGGGCGGGGGTTTATCAGGGGGCGATCGCCGCCCTCCAACTCCTCAACCAACGGGGCTATGGCCGTGATCCGGCGCTGGGTTTAGATCTCGTCTATAACCCCAGTTTACCAAAGGCGGGCCATTTCCAACTGCCCCCCCCGCAGGAAAATCTAGCGGCGGATTATCATGCCTATCTCCGGGAGCATTTTGCCATTGAATTTAACGATCTCTATACGATTACGAATATTCCCATTGGCCGCACGCAACAATATTTAGAGCGTCAGGGAATTGCGGCGGAATATCAAGCATTTTTAGCGGCCAACCATAATGGCGAAACAGTTAATCATTTAATGTGTCGCAATCAATTATCCGTGGACTATGAGGGCAAAATCTATGATTGTGATTTCAATCAAATGGCTGGGGTGGAGGCGGTTTCGCCTCAGGGAAAACCGCTCACCATTGGCGAACTGTTGGCCCGTAAAAATCTGGATTTAATCCGCGAAATCCAAACCGCCGACTATTGCTATGGCTGTACCGCTGGCTCTGGTTCCAGTTGTGGCGGGGCGTTGGTGTAATTTTTCCGACCTCCCTCGTTACTTGGCTCTGCCAAGTAATGCTCCCCTGGAGGCTCTGCCTCCACCAGGCGGCGGAGCCGCCTCAAGTCCATGCCATGGCAGAGCCATGGCACGAGAGTAGATAGTGATTCTCATAAACTTGATGTACAAAGATCCCCCTCAATCCCCCTTAACAAGGGGGAAGTGACGTTTTCATACTTTCGCAATCCACAATAACAGTTATCATTGATCATTAACTTTGCGATGACTTCAAAATCTTCCCAATCTTTAACCGTTAAAATCGCCAAAATCTTAGGCATCATTCTCGCAGTTATTGCTGTGATTATTCTGGGTAAACAACTGAACGTGCAACAATACTTTTTACAATTTTTAGACCAAATTGAACAGTTAGGGATTTGGGGGCCGGTGGTGTTTATCCTGCTCTATATTGCCGCCACGGTGTTCTTTCTCCCTGGCTCGATCCTTACCTTGGGGGCGGGGGTGGTGTTTGGGGTGGTGCAGGGGTCAATTTGGGTTTCCATTGCCTCGACGTTGGGGGCAACAGCGGCGTTTTTGGTGGGTCGTTATGGGGCGCGGCAATGGGTGGCTCAACAGATTGAAGGGAAGCCGAAATTTAAGGCCATTGATGGGGCGGTGGCTCAGGAGGGCTGGAAGATTGTCGGCCTGTTGCGGCTCTCCCCCATTTTCCCCTTTAATTTGCTCAATTATGGTTTAGGTGTCACCCAGGTTTCGCTGCGGGATTATTTTTTCGCTTCTTGGATTGGGATGATGCCGGGAACGGTGATGTATGTTTATTTGGGTTCTTTGGCGGGAAGTTTAGCAACTTTGGGGACGGATTCTGATCAGGGTTCGGTGGTGCAGTGGGCGATCTGGATTTTAGGGTTAGTGGCAACGGTGGCGATTGTTGTCTATACCACCAAAATTGCGCGGGCGGTGTTAGATGCTCAATTGGAGAAGGATCAATCCTAGGGTTTACTGCTCGTAAATGTCCCGACGATGCCCCACGTTTAACACCCGCACAATGAGCACCCGATCCTCCACACTGTAGATAATTCGATAATCCCCCAACCGAATGCGATATTGATGCGATCGCCCCTTGAGTTTTTTGCAATGGGCAGGACGTGGCTCTACTGCTAAACCCTCAATGGCTGCAATCAAATCCCCTTGCACAGCCTGAGCCAGCTTTTTAATCCGCCTTTGGGCCGCAGGTTGAATGATTACTTCATAGCTCATTTTAAGCCTAACTCTTGCTTAAATAATGCTAACGAAATCTCCCCGGTTTCTTCCCTAGCCAATTCTCCATCAAACCCATCTATTTCATCCTCCAAATCTTCTAAGACTGACTCTAAATCGACATCATGCTTAAACTGTAAATACTGCAAGAAATGATAAAGCTCATCCACGGCCATTCTAGACAATGGTGGCAACTCTAAACTAATTGATGAAATCAACGGTAATGTTTTCATGATCTTGGCCCTCCATCCCATCAATGCCAATTTTTCCATCATAGCGCGGCATTGTTTCTGGTGTCGAGCCGTGGCTTGTTTCGCTGCCATTGTAGAGGAGGGTTGTCTATTGGGGTTCTTTGGTGGGAAGTTTAGCGACGCTGGGGACGGAATCGGAGCAGGGTTCGGCGGTGCAGTGGGCGATCTGGATTTTGGGGTTGGTGGCGACGGTGGTAATTGTTGTCTATACCACCAAAATTGCGCGGGCGGCCTTAGCTAACCAATTGGGGGATGATCCCGCATCAAAAGAATAACCCCCCCCTAGGGGCGTTGGCGTAAGCCTGCCGGAGGCACAAAAATCTTTCGCCCCCTTTAGTTATGGTTTTGGAATTGCCGTCGGAACCAATTAGCGGCGGCGGTGTTGGTTTCTGTGTTCAGTCGCCCGATACCCTAACACAACAAAATCTGAACGTCCATGATCTGATTTAAAATCTGCTTAACCATAACGGAATGCGGTTTTAGAATTGATCGGCCGAGTAGGTGGGTCGTGCCTTTCGCTATGAGCCAAGAACTTCAGTTCTTGGCGGATTGGGATTCGGCAAACGCATCCCCAGGAAGCTTGGGTTTTGCCTAACGGGATGCTCATGATGGGGGCGATCGCCTCCCTCCTCTCCACCACTGCCACAATTGCCCCGCAACAACCCGATGATGCTACTCTCCCAGGCCCCATCAACTCAAATATAAAAAGAGATTGAGACCGGGAATAGTTCGCGATAATGTCCACAGTAACAGGGCGATATAAAACAATCCTAAGGCCCATTGATACCACACCAACGCAGCTACCCAGCCGGGTAAATGTTCATCCCGGAGGCGCAGATCATTAAAGCCGAACTTAAAGATATTGTTGAGGCTGAAATCGTAATAATTGAGCCAACTCCAACGGCGATCGCCTAAAATTGGCGTATAGCGATCGCGGAAAAAAGGAAATTTGGGAATAATCGGCAACCGCACAATTAATAACCGCAATTGGCGCATACTGCCATCTTCCACTAAATAGGTTTGATCTAAGGCGGCATGGTAGCGACCCTGGAGATAGAGGGGCAGGATTAACCCCAAGGGGACGGGCATCAAGAGCAGGGTTAAACATAACAGCGTCCAACCCGGTTGCAGCGATCGCTGCCACAGTAACCCCAAACCGATCACGGCTAAAAGCGTAAAACTGCCCCCCATGGCTAGGGTTTCCCCCCGACGGGGTAACAGTGGCTTGGGCAACCAGCGGCGCACCCGATCCACGATCCAGATCATGAGGGCAAAGGTGGCCACTGTTAACAGGCCGATGGTGAGGACTAATCCGGCATCGGTTCCGTAATCCGTGAGCAGGAGCAAGACACTTAATCCCAAGGCTTGGCAAAGAGCGGCGCTGGCGATGGGCCAACGATACCAGGGCAGTTGGTGAATCGTTGTAAATAATTGCTTCACCCGGAGGCGCGATCGCAATACCTCCAATTGATTGGCATCGGGGATCTGTTCCCCCCGCCGAAAACTGCGGATCAGTTGGAGTAACAGGGCTTCATTACCGGGGAGTTGATGCACTTGGAGGAGGGAGCCGATGTGAGCGCGATCGCCCACGAGCCGCGCTGCTTCCGCATCCAATACCAAACCATCCACCTTCACCCCCATGCCAGGGGTAAACTCGATATTGCTCAGGTTGAACGTTTCCAACAGCTTGACATCTTGAAAGTTAAGCGGTGCGGCGAAATGACTGCCGCGAAAACTCACGCCCTTGTTAAACGTGGCATCGGCACAGTTTAACCCTTGGGGAAAAAAGCTTTTCATCCAAAGGGCGCGATCGCCCCAATGGCTTTGACTGAAATCTCCCCCCGCCTGCCACCGAGAACCCGACCAATTCCCCCCCTGAAGAAATTCCGCCCCCTGGGCCACCACCGGCCAGAGAAAAATCCCCCCCTGGAACTCCACCGGGCCATGAAAAACCGTATGGTTGAGCCGTAGCCCCACCTGTACCAACTGCATATAGGGGAGGGTTTGAAAATCAGCCGGGGCAGTTTCAGGGTTGGGGAACAGTGCCGCCTGTTGCTGGGGGGTGAGCAACCCCCCTAGGGCGGCGGGGGCGAGTTTAACACGAGTCGCTAAATCCGCCACCCGCCAATCGCCATAAATAACGGAATCGCTTAAATCCAACACCACCGGCTGAGGGTTGCGTTTTAACTTGGGGGTGAGGGGGGTGAATAATTGCGATCGCCCCTCCTCTGTGGTGAGATCAATCACCAAATTCGTTAAATCCACCCGCTCTTTCCCCTCTTCCATGGCGGTGTGGGTGAGGCGATCGCTCAAAATTTCCGGCGTGAGCGTTTCCAACGCCTGGGCCGGGGCCATGAGCAACAACCCGAAACAGAGCACGATCAATCCCCGCCAAAATTTACCCATGGTTAGCGCGGGTTCAGGGGGAGATGGATCGAAAACGTCGTTCCCTGGCCCGGTTGGGATTCGAGGGCAATGGTGCCATTATGGTTGGCGATAATTTGACGGCAAAGATAGAGGCCCAAACCATGGCCGGAGCGTTTATGTTTGCCTTGGCGAAAGGGTTCAAAAATGCGCTGTTGTTCCCCTGGGGGAATCCCCACGCCGGTATCACGAATTTCCACGGTGAACTGTTCAGGGGTTTGGGTGTTAACCTGCACTGTCACCCCGCCGTGATCGGTGAATTTAATCCCATTGCCGATCAGGTTCATAAAGACCCGTTTCAGTTCGAGGCGATCGCCCACCACCGTTTCCCCCCCTGCCTGCCAATCCACCGCGAGGGTAATCCCCTTCGCCGTCGCCAAGGCCGCCAATTCCCGCACCACCTCAAGGATTAACTCCCGCAAATTAAAGCGAATAAAACTAAGGATTTTTCGCCCCACATCATAGCTATAGGCTTCGAGCAAATTATTCAATAATCTGAGCAGATGTTGATTGCTGCTCATGATCGTCGCCATTGCCTCATCCATCGGAGGTGTTACCGGGCCAAAGGCCTGCTGACGGAGCAACGCCAACATCCGATCCGCCGCCACCAAAGGCGTGCGGAGATCATGGGTGAGGCAATGGACGAAGTTTTCCCGCTGTTCAATGCTTTCTTTTAAACGGAGGAGCGATCGCACCCGTGCTTGTAATTCCTCCACCTTCACCGGCTTGCGGATAAATTCATCCGCCCCCACATCCAACCCCTGAACTAAACTGGGCTGCTCATGGGCGGTAATTAGCAAAATGGGAATATAGGGCAATTGGGGATGGGTGCGAATCCGCCGCGTCACCTCATAGCCATCCATTTCTGGCATCATCACATCGAGGAGAATCAGATCCGGCGGCGTTTCTTCAATTTGGGCTAAAGCCGTCGGGCCATTGTCCACCACCCGCACATCATGGCCGTCCTGTTCTAGAGCCAACTGCACCAAAAACAAGTTATCGGGAGCATCATCCACCGCCAAAATATAGTTCTTATCGCACTTTTTCCCTAAACCTTGCTCCTTCACAGTGGGATTAACTCTCACGGCAGACCTCCGCATCAGGCTTTATCCGTTCATTGAAAAATTCGCCAAGCTTCCCAGTGGTATTAATGCTCACAAATAGACCTCCGAATCAAGGGCAATGATCTGCCGCTGTTGGGGTGTGCGGGGGATGGTGACGGTAAACGTTGCCCCTGCGCCCCGTTGACTGGTTATTGTAATCCTGCCTTGAATCATCTGCACCAAGGATTTCACGATCGCTAACCCCAAGCCGGTGCCGGGGTGTTTACGGGTGAGGGTTTGATCGACTTGGCGAAAGGCTTCAAAGATGATCGCTTGATCCTCCGGAGCGATGCCAATGCCGGTATCTTGCACCGCTAATTCTAGGGTATGGTCGGGGCCATCTTCGAGCGTGACGGTGACGGAGCCTTGGGGGGTGAATTTAATCCCGTTGGCGAGAAGGTTGATTAAAATTCGCCGGATGCAGGTTTGATCGCTACAAATTTCGGGGTCTGGGGTGTGAATGCTCACAGTTAAAGCGAGGTTTTTCTTTTGGGCGAGCGATCGCAATTCCTCCACCGTCCCTTTAATTAATCGCGCCCCATCAAAGGGCTGAAAATTAACATCCCAACAGCCGGCTTCCAACTTGGAAAAATCTAAAACTTCATTGAGGAGCGAGAGTAAATTCTGACTATTATTAAAAATGCGCTCCACCATATCCGCTTGACGGGGAGAAAGGGGGCCATATTGCTCCAACATGAGCATCTGAGAAAATCCCATAATTGCGTTCATGGGGGTACGCAGTTCATGGGACATGGTGGCTAAAAATTGAGATTTCAACTGAGAGGCTTCCATTAGGGCTTGGTTATTCTTCTCAATCTCAAAAATAACCTCCTCAATACGGGTGAGCACGGTGTGGTAGAGGTGATGAACTGGGTCGAGGGGCATGATTGCGATTCGTTTAACCCTAGCGATGTTCTCTAAATCATGACATCTCTCTCAGGAAAGTTGTTAATGGGGTGCGCCTCATTCTTTAGAGAGAGGAATGGCAAGATGTAGGGGCGAAAAATTTTTCGCCCCCACCGGGCGATAGAGCCGCCTAAAGGCCGTGCCACGGGCCTCCTCGTTACTTGGCAGAGCCAAGTAACGCCATCCCGGAGGCTCCGCCTCCACCAGGCGGCGGCAGGAGATCTTAAGGTGGGGATTGGGGCAACCTCATTTAAAATGGGGAGCATTCTCCTGCTGTTGCCACCTTTATGAGTCCCATCCGTGTTGTTTTAATTGAAGACCATGATCTGAGCCGCATTGGTTTGAGTGCGGCCCTTCAGCAGGTGGAGGATATTGAAGTGGTGGGAGAGGCCGCTAACGCTCATCAGGGGTTGCAGATTTTGCAGGTGAGTAAACCGGACGTGGCGATCGTTGATATTGGCCTGCCGGATCAGGATGGTATTGAGTTAACCCAGGCGTTTCGGGCTTCCCCTGATGGGGCGAATACGAAAATTTTGATTTTAACGATGCATGAAGATGAGGCTTCGATCCTGGCGGCCTTTGCAGCGGGGGCGGATTCCTACAGTTTGAAGGATGTCAGTTTAGAAAATTTGGTGCAGGCGATCCGCCTCACCCATGAGGGCAATGCTTGGATTGATCCCGCCATTGCCCGTGTTGTGCTTCAGCAGGCCCGCAGCAATCAGCTTGTGGAAGAGGAAGGGGCGGTAATGGTGGAAATTCGCTCCATTGATCCTGAGGATCAACAGTTGATGGAGGCGAGTACCCTCACGCACCGGGAGTTAGATGTGTTGGAGTTGATTGTGGCGGGATGCAATAATGCGGCGATCGCCCAAGAACTCCATATCACCGTTGGCACAGTGAAAACCCATGTGCGCAGCATTTTAAACAAACTCTGCGCCGATGATCGCACCCAAGCCGCTGTCCGCGCCCTCCGTTCCGGCTTGGTGGAATGAACCTCTTGGGGTTAAACCGCTGCCAACGTTGGAGTTAAGGCTACCCCCGTAAGGCTAAAAGCCCGCACCTCGGTAATTTGTACCGGAACTGTCTTGCCTTTGAGTTGGGCAATATCCCCCGCAAAGAAGGTCAAGCGATTGCCCCGGGTGCGCCCCATCACTTGACGGGGATCTTTAAGGTTAGCCCCTTCGACTAAAACCTCTTCAATGCGGCCTTGATACCGTTGCGATCGCCCCATAGCCTGGACTTCTACCAAGCGATTCAACCGTTGGAGGCGATCGCTCTTCTCCGCCTCACTCACCTGATTCTCCCAAACCGCCGCCGGAGTTCCCGGCCGGGGGGAATAGGCCGCCGTATTAATCAGATCAAACTCAAGATCTTCAACGAGCTTCAGAGTATTTTGAAACTGCTCCTCTGTTTCACCGGGAAAACCCACAATTGCATCCGCACTAATCGACGCATCGGGCATCAATTCGCGAATCTTGGCAATAATGCGGCGATATTTTTCCTCGGTATAGCCCCGCGCCATCGCCTTCAGCACCTCATTATCCCCCGATTGAAAAGGAATATGGAAATGCTCACAAACCTTCGGCAATTCCGCACAGGCCCGAATCAGCCGCTCCGTAAAATAGCGGGGGTGACTAGTGGCAAAACGAATCCGTTCAATCCCCGGCACATCATGAATAAAATAGAGCAGATCCGTCAACGTATGTTGATGGCGGCCATCCGCCGTACTCCCCGGCAAATCCCGGCCATAGGCATCAATATTTTGCCCCAACAGCGTAATTTCCTTAAATCCCTGTTGGGCCAAACCCTCAATTTCCGCCCGAATTGCCTCCGGTGTGCGGGATTGCTCCACCCCCCGCACCCCCGGCACAACGCAATAGGTGCATCGCTCATTGCACCCATAGATCACATTCACCCAAGCGGTGACATCACTATCCCGGCGAGGCTTGGTAATATCTTCCACAATCGCAATCTCTTCGGTGGCCACCACCTGCTGCCCGGCAAACACCTGCTCCAACAAATCCCCCAACCGATTCGCGTGTTGCGGCCCCATCACCAAATCCAATTCCGGAACCCGCCGCAATAGTTGCTCTCCCTCCTGTTGGGCCACACATCCCGCCACAATCAAAGTTAAATCCGGCTGACTCTGTTTGCGTTTGGCCTGCCGCCCCAAGTAGGAATAGACCTTTTGTTCGGCATTATCCCGAATTGTGCAGGTGTTGTAGAGAACAACATCGGCGCTATTGGGGTCTTCTGTGGCCTGCATCCCCATTTCATCAAGAATCCCGGCCATGCGTTCAGAGTCGGCTTTATTCATCTGGCAACCGAAGGTAATCACGTGGTAGGTACGGGGGGCAGTCATGGGCGGTGGGGGCGATCGTGGTTTTCAGATTTGTTATTGTAGCATTTTCGGTTAGGGCGACTGAGGGGGCGATCGCTTTTAACGGTTATGGTGTTGGGGATGCAATATAGTGCCATGAATTTCAGCCCCTAGGAGCCGTCCTTCGATGGGTTCATATTCATCTTCTAAAAGCCAAAGCTGGGCTTGTTGATAATCGCCACAATGTTTGATCAGGCTGTAACCGTCAGCGGGATCAAAAATATAGCAATTGCCAGCTTCATCTCCTAGTAGGAGCAAATATAAGGGGGGGACTGCATCGGATCGACCCAAACTTCGAGAAAACTCCAGTTATCCTGCACTGGGTCGAGTCCGTGGGATGGGATGGTATCGGTTGTTTGCATCAATTTTAACCTCGCCATAGAAGAGTGAGATTTTTGAACCATTTGGGTCTATTCTAAAGCCAATTTGCTCAGAGAATAGCAAGCCATAACGCTCATAGTTGATGTTATTGCCTCTACATAATTTTCTAATGCTGCTTAATCGCTGCGGCAATTTTACTCATCAATGCCTGATTCTGCTTTAGATCAAAGGGAGGTGCAGTCTGCCAATCATAAAACCATACTGGTTTCTGCCGCCTCTCATCTGGCTCGGTTGCAAACCTCGGAAACACATGGGCGTGTAGTGCCGCTTCACGATTACCCAAGATTTCATAGTTGATCCGAATTGCATTAGTAACTTCAAGCAAGGCATCACCCAAAACCGTCATATCTTGTAAGAAAGTTATGCGTTGCGCCATTGTTAAATCGTTGAGACTTGGCACAACTGGATCGGGTAACAAAAGTGAATATCCTTGCAAGAACTGAACATCACCCAGCACTACCCAGCCCGATGAAACCCGACAAATTACTGCCGGGTTAATTCCCTGGCGTGCGTCCTCAACTCGACGATGAATAAGAGTAGACATTCGGGTCTTCACGGTTTAAGGTTATAAAAAAAGCGCATAGCGTAAGTTTCCAAGGCTTTCACCCATCAAACACCTAAAATAATGATTAGATTGTACAGTTCTAAGTAGCTCAGGCAGGATTTGGAATACAAAAAACTGAGTTAATCAGGCTAGAATCCCCACCAGCACTGAAATCCAGGCTTTGTTTACGGTTTATTAAATAGTATGCAAGATTTACCCTGGTCTACTTATTTGTAGGTTTGATATGATGAGTCGCGAGTAGAGCCTTAAATTGTGTGGCAACCGTTCGATAGTGCCAAAGGCGTATTGTCATGCTAATGAAAGAGTACAAGGAGATGAGCAAGTACCCATTCTGACCAACTTGATTCAAGGCCCAGGTTGCCAGCAGGTAACAGAGTTGAATCACAGGGATGGTCGGAAGAAGCGATGCACCGGCGTTTGGCTCCCGTCCGTTCTCGATGTGACGGACATTTGACTGGGTAATCTCGAGGCGAAAGCCAACGAAACAGGAGCAGAGGGAAAGCACAACAATCGCCACGTATCGCATTCATGCCACCTAACTATGGATGAGACCACACCCACAAGATAATCCCTTCTGATCTGAAGGGGTATTGTCCAGCACTGGCGGACTAACTTCTATATTATCGGTGTAATCGCGCAACTGCTGGATAACACCACCATTGAGAGGATTCTACCACAGTCAACATCAGACCGACAGCAACTTGAACGAGGCGATCGCCCCCACCAAACTACCCCCTTTCACCATCCCGCAAAACCGCTGAATTTTCCAGATCTGCCATTGTAGCATTTTCGGTTAGGGCGACTGAGGGGGCGATCGCCCCTGCTAACAATTGAAATGAGCGGTGGCAGATAACCTGAAACTAAGCACCAGCAGTTTTCGACCACTGCCGTGACCTGTTAGCTGGATGGCAACTGCTCAATAAATGCTTGGTAAAACTGCTCATGGGAACCTGAATAATTGTCCATTCCCTCCTTTGTTAAATATCCACTCTTACCCGTGTGTGGATTTTTGACATAGCTATAAATTACCTTTGAACAATCAGGATTTTCACGCCAACTTATGTTAAATGCTGCATACTTTGGAAAAAAAGTCATCCTTGTGTAACCATCAATGTGGTCGTGAATCCACCAGGCTAAAGCCGTCCAATCTTGAGTTTTTTCATAGTATGGAATAAATGAAGTGACAACAATACAGGCTGTTGCCCCCATATACCCTTCTGAGTCTCTCATATCCCAAATATGTCCTGCATAGTTAGACTCGTTACTGCTGCAATTATACTGATTCTGATTCTCTGCACCTTTAGCATTCACCACACAAGAACGATAAGCAGAGCGAACACTGATGCGACCAAGGACATCTTGAATGGGTTCAAGTACCTTCTCACACAGGTTTTTACCTGCTGCGATCGCTAGTTTAGGATCATCAGGAATATTAGGAATACCTTCAATTTGCGAAATTTCCGAATATAAGAAATCGCGCATGAACAAGCTTTTTGAAAGCTGGACTCTCCCTAACTCTTCCAAGGCTTTAACCGTTTGCGGTTTCTTCATAAGTTAAACCGTAGTCACTAATTAAGCCAATTTTACCTCATTTTTTAAAGAACCTTTTTAGCTGAATTCAATCACAATCCTCAATGATTCGTGCCGTCTCCCACTTCCTAATTCCCACTCCTCACAGCACCTCCTGAAGCCAGTCCGCCAACTGTTTTGGCGTAGTCGCCACCCGAATTTTTGCCGCCTTATAGGCGGCCACCTTTTCCGCTGCGGTGCTGGTGTGGGGGAGGGGGTGAACTTTTTGGACGGCGATGGAGGTGGAAGCATCGCTCACCGGGGCCTGGAAGGGGAGATGTTGCCCCGCTACATAGGCAAAAATGGGCTTGGGGAAATCGGGGGGAATCACCGTGGCGGCGGCTTTATTGCCCAATAAATGCTGCTCCAGCAAAACCACTGCCTTTGTATCCTCATTATTGGCAAACAAACTGAGCCAATCGGGGAACGTCGTGCCTAAAATTGTCCCCGTGCCGAGATGGACGGCTACGGATTGGCCGATACCGGCTTGGGTGAGTTCCCAGGCGATCGCATCCCCGATCCGATTCGTGCGATCAATCATCCCCACCGCCCCAGCGCAATAGCATTGGGGATCGAGACTACCGAGGAGGAACTGATCTGGCACAATTAACCCCGCACTCCCCGCCCCCAAGATCACCGTCCCTGTGGCCTTGGCCCGATTAATCAACGTCAAGGTATCTAAGGGGGGGACATGGTGGGGCATCAGCACTAATTGACGAATGCCAGCGGCGATCGCCTCTAAGGCTGCATCCGCCACCTGATCCGGCGGCACACAAACCACACTGGTATCAATTTGGCCCACAGCGGCGATCGCCTGCTCCACCAAATCAAACACGGGAATCTCCGCCACCGTCGTCCCGCCATGGCCCACACTCACCCCCGCCACCACCGCTGTTCCATAACCACACATCGGGGCAATCATGCTCTGGGCCAAGGGTTCGTGAATCCCCTGTAGCAAAATTTTCCGGTTATTAATCATTTTAAACATCATCAATTCAACATTAAGAGGGTGAGTAAATCCGCCAAGGTGGTGACAGATTGCAGGGGAAGCGCTCCGAGGGCTTGGCTGGCCTCATTGCTCAGTTGTCCTGGTACATAAACCACCACAGCAGGCTGAAGCAATTGGGCCGGTGGGGAGGAGGAGCGACGGCGGGGACTGCGTGGCGGGATTTCCGGGGGCTTCGGTAAGCCGGGATGACTTTGGGTGAGGGCGGCAATCATCGCCGTGGCAATTTCTGCCATTGGGCAGAGGTGAATCACCACCGCCTTCAGACTCGGCCGCTCAAAACAGGCATTGAGTTGCACCGTCATTTGTTGGGCAATATCCCCCTGGGGATCAATGAGGGCGCAATATTGAGGGCGTGTTTTGGTTTTCGTGAGGTTATCCCAGATTAGCGCCGCTACGCCAGGATTGGGGCTAAGAATGGCAACGGCCCCGCTGGCTTGCTCCCAACAGGGAAGCGTTGGCAGCATCGGGGTAGCTGCATAACGGCTTTCAATGGGCAGATCGCTGAGGGTTTGCAGTTGGGGATGGCGGGAAAGGGCGGTTTCGCTGAGGGTGATTTTGCCATCGAGGGCCATGACTTCGCCGTTGGGGTTGATGCCCAAGGGGTTAATTTCAATACTGTCTAAATCCTTGCTGGCAAAAAGATGGTACATTTTTTCGACAATGCTGCTTACCGCTTGGATATTCGGCCCCGTTAAGCCCATTTGAATGGCGAGGCGGCGGGCGTGAAAGGGGGAAAATTCCTGCTCAATCACAACGGTTTGAATATCTTCTAGGGCTAAATCCACCTCGATCCCCCCCCGTGCTGAACCCAATAAAATCGGGTGTTGACGGTGATAATCGAGGACAATGGCGAGGAAAAGTTCTTGATCGGTGTCATAGCGGGCTTCTGCTAACACCAGTTGGGGATATTCTCCAGCGATGGCCAGGGTTAAAATGGTTTGGGTGGCGGCGATCGCATCAATGGTATTCTCCACAAAGCGAATCCCCCCCGCCTTAGCCCTGCCCCCGGCCCGCACTTGGGACTTGAGCACCACGGGGTAGGGAACTTGCAGTTGTTTAATATCGCGGGGTTGATAGATCCGTTGGGAGGGCAGAATGGGAATGCCCACATCCGCAAATAATGCTTTGGCCTGATACTCCAATAATTCCATTTTTTTTCTTCAGTGATTAATATTGAGTAGCTTCGCTCAAAGCCAAACCCTCAATCCCTGGTGTTGTTGAATTTTAACGCCCAAACCTCTCACTCTATCATTTTCCGCTTAAACCTTAAACCTTGGTTAACCCTGTAATGCTTGCCACCGCTGTTCCTCCCACTGAACTGGCTGTTTTGGAAGATCAAAGCCAACAGCGTCTCCACGACCACATCCCGGAGATCAGCCCCCTCCATGTGCAATGCACCCTCAAACAAAACACATTGCTCGTGGTGGTGGAACACCGCGCCCCGGAACTGACCCATCCAACGCGGGTGTTTCGCATTCTTGAAGCCCTGTTGACTGAAACGGGGTTTACGACGCGGTTTCGGGCGTTGTTTTATGTCAAGGTGGAGGGGCGATCGCAGCCCTACAGGTTCCATAACTTCATCCCCCGGCCCCCCGTCGTTGATGTGGCGGCCCAAGTGGAGGCCCTCACCCCCGCAGGCATTGCCGCCCAAAGGGCTTT
>NZ_JAYGHW010000022.1:0-24771 GCF_034932185.1 Spirulina sp. CCNP1310
AGCTTTATGGTCGTAGTGAATGTCCTTGGCATTGAACTTGAGGATGTTGGCAATGGTTCCATCAAGACCCACATCTTTATGTTCAACAGTTACTTTGCCATCAATGTAATTGAAAGTGAGATGACCACTCCCATTCACTTGCACTAAGTCAGAAGACCCGAAGTTAACGTTGAAGTCACCTTCAAAGTTGGAGTTGTACTGCTTGGATGCGCCTTGAATTTCCCCTGTTGCTTTTTCGAGGATGACGTACTCACCCAGTAAGGGAATGTCATTGGCGTTTAACTTGATGGTGTTCCAATCTAAGCCAGTTTGGTCAATTTTGGCTTGGGTGACATCAGCTTTGAAGTAATCCTCGGTTGAATTTTTGCCCTTCGGAACCCTGACCGTTGCTTGCTGAATGGTAACAATTTGAGCTTTATGGTCGTAGTGAATGTCCTTGGCATTGAACTTGAGGATGTTGGCAATGGTTCCATCAAGACCCACATCTTTATGTTCAACAGTTACTTTGCCATCAATGTAATTGAAAGTGAGATGACCAGTTCCTTTCACTTGCACTAAGTCAGAAGACCCAAAGTTGACGTTGAAGTCACCTTCAAAGTTGGAGTTGTACTGCTTGGATGCGCCTTGGATTTCCCCTTTTGCTTGTTTGAGCGTGACATACTCACCCAGTAAGGGAATGTCATTGGCGTTTAACTTGATGGTGTTCCAATCTAAGCCAGTTTGGTCAATTTTGGCTTGAGTAACATCGGCTTTGAAGTAATCCTCGGTTGAATTTTTGCCCTTCGGAACCCTGACCGTTGCTTGCTGAATGGTAACAATTTGAGCTTTGTGGTCGTACTGAATGTCCTTGGCATTGAACTTGAGGATGTTGGCGATTGTGCCATCAAGACCCACATCTTTATGTTCAACAGTCACATTTCCGTTTTTATAATCAAAGGTAAGATGACCACTTCCTTTCACTTGCACTAAGTCAGAAGACCCGAAGTTGACGTTGAAGTCACCTTCAAAGTTGGAGTTGTACTGCTTGGATGCGCCTTGGATTTCCCCTGTTGCTTTTTCGAGGATGACGTACTCACCCAGTAAGGGGATATCATTAGCGTTTAACTTGATGGTGTTCCAATTTAAGCCAGTTTGGTCAATCTTGGCTTCAGTAACATCGGCTTTGAAGTAATCCTCGGTTGAATTTTTGCCCTTCGGAACCCTGACCGTTGCTTGCTGAATGGTAACGATTTGAGCTTTGTGGTCGTACTGAACATTGCTGGCATTGAACTTGAGGATGTTGGCGATCGCCCCCTTCAACGTCACATTATTTTGCGGACAACTCCAGACACCGTTGTCATAATCAATGGTGAGCTGGCCATCACCTTGAACTGCAACTAAGTCAGAGGAACCCAAGGTTACAGCAAAATCACCTTTGAATTGTGATTTGTACTGTGCGGCTGCTCCAGCAATTTCAGCACTAGCATCATTGATCTTTGCGTAGTTCCCTAAGGAAATATCTTTGACATTTAGATTGACTTTTTCCCAGGTCAATCCTTGAGCATCGATCTTAGCTTTTGTAACGGAGGCTTCTGCGTTGTTGAGATTGGGAATTGTTATGCCGGCTTTCGCAATGTTGAATGATTTTTGATTGCGATCATATGTAATATCTTGGGCATCGAACTTGAGAATATCTGTAATAGTGGCACTGATGCCGATATTTTCACTTTTGTAATCCCACTGTTTGGTTTGACTCTTATAGCTTAGTTTTAACGTGCTTTTAGGCTGAACAGCGATCGCAGTGCCAAGGTTGAGTTCAATTCCTCCTTGAATATCTAAATTGTGGTGATTAGAATCCTGTTGAACTTTGATACTTGGCTTGACCACTTTAAGCCAAGGACATAGCTCAATTTCACTGGGGTCAGAGTCTAACCAATTGGGCGAAAATGCTTGAATTTCCCGTGAAAGTTCTGGCAATAAATCGATGATCTCTACCGTTTGGGCAGGTTGTGGTTTTTGGGGCGTGTCTACCTTGCGCTGTACCGTTTTGAGGGGTTGATTTTGCTGCACCACATGGGTGAGTTCGTGGGCGAGTAGGGCTTGGCCTTTAGGACTTCTGGGTTGATACGCACCCTGCTTAAAAAAGATATCTTTTCCAGTGGTAAATGCCAGGGCGGAAATCGAACGGTTGAGTTGCTCAGATGTTCCATCGGTGTGAATTTTGACATGGCTAAAATCGACACCAAAAGCCTGTTCAAGGGGTTCACGGATATCTTCAGCGATGGGGTTTCCTTTACCCTGTTGCTGCTTAATGGCGGTTTCGAGGGACGGTGCGATCGCCCCCCCTTGATGACCACTAGGGACAGAAAGCAGCTTGGGCATCACTGACGGGCTTCCTGAGCCTGACGCGGTTGTTGTTTGGAGCCGCTGTACCACTCGCGCCGCGACGCGATCAGCTTCGTGTTCGTGGCGATCGCCCGCTTGAGTCAAGGTCAACTTCGCCTGTAGCGGTAACTCCTGAGATAACCCTTGAAACAAGGGGCGACCCGGAGCAAGGGGGCGCGATCGCAAACCTGACCCATTCGGCTGCTCCTGGGCTTTGAAAAGATGACCCAGAGCCTGATTGCCGAGGGTGAACTCCGGCGTATCTAGCGGCACAGCAGAGCGTTGAACAGCGACAATCGGCGACTGGCTCACCATTGCTGTGGTCTGCTTGGCTTTATTTTTTCGTGAATAAACCATAATGACCCTACACCTCTGTGTCGCTAAACTTTAATCCTACGAAATCCTTAAATAACGCCCAATGATCTGTACAGTGTCATCAAATTGTACCCAATGATCATCAAAATTGTCCACCTATTATAGCCCCTTAACGCGCATATTGGTAGTCATAAATGTCCCCGTTCCAGAATATTGAGGAGCAGGATCAGGAATCGGCCCGGCGGGCGTGGGTTGCTGGGCAGGAACCATCACCTGAAATTTCGCCGTGAATGTGCTGCCCTTGAGTAACACGGGCTTATGATTCGACTTCGTGCGTTTCGCTTTTTGATCCGCCCCCAACGAGGCAATGCTCAACATCCCCACACCCGGTATGGGGTGGGAAGCGGTTATGTAGGGACAACCGGGAACCATGACGGTTTTTTCATCTCCATCGACACAGACCATTTTTTTATTAATCATACCTTTCCCCGTCCCCGTTAAATTACCTGGAATGACCGTCACGATCGCCGATCCAAACGTCGGATTAAACATTGCTAAATCCCCTGTTGTCAAAATAAAATCTGCCATTGAACCTCCAATTTATAGCGGATTGCGAAAGTATGAGAACGCCACTTTCCCCTCTTTAAGGGGGATTGAGGGGGATCTTTATACCTCAAGTTTATGAAAACCGCTATACCCAGTCCTAAAACGATTAAGATCAAACTATTCAATCCACACCTCCTCTTGAGGGGTCATCGCCGCTAACATATAGGGTGTTAAACGTCCGAGAATGGTATTCCCCGTCACCATACCATCGCCCTGGGATTGGCAAATTTCGAGGGCATGATCGCGGGAATTCAAGGCAAAATCCTCAGCCACAATCACCAAGGATAGCGGCTTTGTATTGAGGGTAAAATTGAGCTTGATTGTGACCCGTCCCGTCACTGCGCAATCGTTGAGATTATCGAGGACGACGAAAAAGCCACGGGAATTGTCAAGAAAGCGTTGGTAAGGCAGATGGTGGGTCGCCCGCATCCCCCAGGAGAAAAATTCCAGTTCTGGGGTAAAGGGTCGGAATTTCGAGGTTTGGGACTGCATTCGGAGAATGAGCAGATGGCTGATCTGGCGGGTTGCGATCGGATCAGCCCCATCCACTTCTACTAATGCTTCGATTTCAATGCGCCGCTTGGCAGGGACATTAAACAGGTGGAAGTTATAGAGTGTTTCTTCCCATTGGGAGGTCGTCACCAGGCGCATCGTATGACCGATCGCAGGGCCGAGGCGCGTGTTGCCGATCTTGTATTCACTGTTGGGAATACAGACCTGAAGCGGCTGTGCGTCGGCATTCCTAGGGAGTCGGAAGCCCTGGCCCACCTCAAAACCAAGGCGGGTATTGCCCTGCATTTGGTCGGGTCGGGGGCGGGGCTGGTAGATGCGGAGGCGGGCATCGTGAACCAGGCGCATCGTGTTACCAATCGCAGGGCCAAGGCGGGTATTGCCGTCGATGGGGCTGATTTGAGCGCGATGCAGTTCGAGGGGGGGCGCAGACTGGAGCCGGAAGCCTTGACTGCCTTCAGCGTTGAGGCGGGTATTGCCGGGCATCGCGGTGAGGCGGTTGAGGGGGCGATAAATCCGGAGGTTGGGCTGGAGGGTAAAGGGTGCATCGAACAGAGGGGCCGTAAATGGCTGCTGGTTGAGGTTAAAGTGCAGCGTGACGCTGAGGGTTCCGGAGAGGGTTTCATGACTCAAATTCGCCAACGCCACAAAAAACCCCGTCGGATTTGCCAAAAGTTTTTCATAAAACACCGTCTGGCACACCACCGGCCCCAATTGGCTCCCCTGCGGCTCTAGAACTGCCGTTTTGCCCTGAATTCGGATCAAGATTTGCTCCGCCAACCGAGGATCAAAGGATTCATCCAGGGTAACGCGGGCCTCCACCGACACAACCTGCTGCGGCGGTTGGTCAAACATCGTAAACGGATAGCAGCCCCCCCAGGTTTTGCTGATGTGCATCGTCAGGGTGAGAATCCGCAGGGCATAAAAAGTATGGGCGGGCTTCTCCTGGTTAATAATCGCCTGGGCAGCGCGGCATTCCCGCCAGTAGCGATCGGGCTGTAAAACCTGATTGCTGGGCAAGACTAACTGCACCTGAAAATAATGGGGGCGATTGTCAAATTCCATGACGGAAATGGTGCGATTGGGATAGCTCAACCCCGAATGCTCCAGATAAATCGAAAGCATTTTTTTCAGCCCCCGCACCGTACCGCGAATGCGATACAACGGCACCATCTGGCTAATAAATTGCCGCTTCACCGCCTCATCCCAATCCTCCCGGAGACTCAAAGCAATCCAACCCGCCAGCCAGGGCAAAAATTCCGCCGGGGTCTGTTGGGGGTCAAGATAGGTGTGGATTTGCCCGATGATCGTTTCTAAGCCATAATTCGCCCCCGACTCATGGGTGATGATTTGGGGCTGAAAGGGTTGGGGTTCATGGTCAGGCACACCCGTGAGCACCTGCTCAAAGGCGAGTAAGAATCGCCCCAAAAACGGATCAGTTTGGAGATAGGCGGGAAGATAATCAAGATAGCGGCTTAGGGGGTGTTGGGTTGCCATTGGTCTCCAAAACGTTGCAGGGTGGGTAAGGCGGCGATCTGAATCTGTACCAGTTCGTGGGCTTGGAGCATCAGGCCCACCAATTGACCCTGATCGTTAAACTGTTGCCGCATCGGGTCTACTCCCGTCAGTTCAATATCTTCTACATGGTCAACACCGGGCAGGTCATCGAGGAGTTGATAAAGCTCCGACAGATAAATATCCGCACCAAAGGGATAGCCTTGACCTTGCCAAAATTCCTCAGAATCCAAGGGGGCAAAAAAAGCGTGAATCTGACGCTCGGCCTCGCGGCGGACATCGGGGGGTTTGGCACTGTCCTGGAGGTAGAGGGTGGCGGCTAGGGTCATGGTGACGAAACTGGGTTCTACCACATGGAGCCGAGTGGTAATCAAACGGCGTTGGTCTAGGAAGCGTTTGAGATCCTGACGCAGACGCATCCCCGCCGCTGCATCGGTCGAGGGATGGCGGGGCAGGACGACGAGGCTGATATGGGCTTCAATGGGTTGATTAATATCGGCGTTTTCTAGGTCGCGTTCGGGTAGACAGTTGACCCGTGCGATGATGCCTGCGGCCCCAAATTCGCGCTGGGCATATTGGGTTTTCGCCCAATCTGAGAGGATGAGTTGCTCAAAATCGGGATTGGTGACGGCGCGATAGGGTCGTCGCAGGTCAGCGAGGGTGGTTTGAATTTCAGTTTGAACGAGGGTGAATTGCTGGGCGGGGTTGAGGTCGGGGGGCAATACCCAAGGCTGACCTTTGAGGAGGCTTAAAAATTGGGCTTGGTTTTGTTCCGGCACTTGATTAACTCGGTAGAGCACCATTTCCGTCAGCCAAGCCAGGAGTTCAATGAGGATGATCCCGGTGTCGGCGGGGTTATGGTCTGTCCATTCGGGGGCTTCGATGGGAATTTGGGCGATCGCATCCACCACCAAATCGGCGTAGGAGCGATCGTCGAGGTCGGGTAAAGGAATGGGCATGGTTTAGGGGGTGGCTTCAGGAAGTTTGAGGGTAATGCGGTGCGTCCCGGAGTAAATCAGGGTTTGGCGATCGATCAGTCGGTTGGCTGGGTCGATCTCCAGGCTGCTGACATAGCTCACCCCCGGCACGGCTTCGAGGGCGGCAAACAGATCCGAGCGATGGGGAATGCGTCCAAAATCCCAGCCCTGGCCCTGCCGTCCCCCGGTGAGGGGATGCAAAAACTCTTGGAGTTTTGCCTCCACTGCGGCTTTGACTGTGCCTGCATTGGTGATGCTGACGGGAACAATGTCCACCGTGACCCCGATCGCCTGCCATTTCGGCCCACAGACCTGTAGGCGCATCGTGGCCACAAACCGCGCTCGGAGAAATTGCTCCACTTGGTTGAGGAGGGCGAGGGTGGGTAGGGGTTGTGGGGCATTGCTTTGGGGGACGATGATCAGTCGCACCCGCCCGGCTCGGATCTCGTTTTCGTGGTCAAAAACATCAATTTCATTACCCGGTACTGATGAGGAAGCGGGCCCCTGGGGGCGATCGGGTTCGACCCACAGTTCTTCTAAGAGGGGGTTAAAGTCGGGGACGAGCATTTCCGGGGTGATCACCTGCACCCTTGCCACTTCGACGGCGGCATCGTAGGCGAGATCGGCAAAGTCTTGGGCGGTGACGGCGCGATCGCGGTGGCGTAGCCGTTGGGGCGATCGCACTTTCAAACGGGCGAGGGATTCTTGATCATTGCCCCCTTCGGCGGCTTCCCAGTTGATCACCCCTGCTATGTAGGGGATCGTGGTTTTGAGTTCGACAATGGTCTGGGCCGGTTGGTTGCCGCGATCGCCGCCCCCGGTGCGATAGCTCAAGCGGATATTATTGCGACCCCGTGGCGGAATCATCCCCGCCTGGCCATTGCCAAATTGAATCCGTCCCCGCTGGCGTTGGGCTTGCCCTTGCGTAGCAACATCGAGGGTGTAATGGCGATCGCCCGCCGCCGAGCTATAGAAATCCGGCACTTCCTGCCAGCGCACCCACACCGCTTCGAGTTCTCCCATTTCATCGTAGACGGGGGTAATGGCCTCCGTTCCCCACTGCTGCCGCAGTTGCTGCTGTTCTGCCTCCGAGGGGAAACGGCCTTCCTCAATGTCTAGCGTTTGTCCCGCTAGGATCGGCGCTTGGCTTGTGGTGACGACCTGGCCCGGTTCAAATTGACTCGACCCCAAAATCTCGGCATTGAGGGTAATCGCCTGTCGCGCCCAAGTTGTATTAGTGCGGGCGTTGACCAAGCGCGGGGGAACGGTGAGATCGGCAGAATCACGAACTTTCCCAAACAGATAGCGCATTAAACCATAGAGCCGAAATTCTTCAACCCGAATCGCCCAATGCCAAAGGTCAAGCAAAACTAAGGGAATATCGGCATCGGTGTTGGGCTGCTGTCGTACCCGGAGCCAATAGTGCTGCTGCCCAAAGTGGGGGGAGGCGATCCAATCCGTGGGGCCAATGAACTGAACGAGGCCCTTCTCGGTGATGGCGGCGGTTTCATCGCGCACCGTCAGCGATCGCCATCCCTCCGGCGTGGGATATTCCCACACCAACCGACGACCATCCCCAATGCTGCGATGAGTGCCGGGAGCCACTTCGTCCGGTTCGGGAGACTGGACTTGGAGATAGAGGGTACTGGGACGGTTGGGAAAGGCTTGGTTAAAGCCGAGGTAAAAGGCGGAATCCCGGTGCAGGGGTGGCGTGAGGGGATAAAAGGCCCTGGTCAGTTTGACCCCGGATTTGTGATCTGCTGTCAATGGTGCGGTGAATACGACCCAACGGGAGGCGGGATCAATCAGTTCAATTTGCCCCAGTTCCCCCGACCCATCGGCAAACCGGAGGAATTCCCCAAGGGACAACCCTTTCACCTCTTCAAGTTGAACACGGCGATCGCCCGCCCGCGCTGGCCGATGGAGAAAGGCTTCGAGGGGACTCCCTGCTCCATAGGTAAAGTCGTTATAGGCCAGGGCCACGGCGGGCTGCTCTAGAAAAAACTGATAGGTGACGGTCAGGGCGGCCAAACAGGGCGGATCAACCACATCCGGGCTTGATTCAGCAATGGTGAACTTACCCAAGACCCGGCTGCCGATGCTATAGGCCTGGCGCGTGGCCCGGTTGAGTATCACCCGGTTCTCATTAGGGGCGATCGCCATCACCCCCAAATCTTCCCGGATGAGCAGATCACGACTATCCTGAAGCCGAATTGTATCCCCCACTTGGATTTCGTCGGCACTATCCACGACGATTGCCGTTTGCCCGACGGCGCTGGCCACTGCCAGCATGGTCATCTCGTTGTAGGTGACGTAATGGCGCACCCGGCCCCGGCTACCGTAGCGGCCTTGCACCAACCGCGCCCGTAGCCAATAGGTCGGCTCTGCGGTATGGGGATCATGGGGCGGGAGGGGGTCAGGAAAGCGGAAGGTTCCTTGGGTTCGCCCTGTCACAAATTGCGGGGGTTCCGAGTTCCGCAGCCAATGGAATTGGGCGGGGTCGGGATCAGGCGAGATTGCCGTCCAAGTTTGGCCATCCCCCACATCCCACACCAGGTGAAGATCCTCGGTATAGCTGGGGGCATGGCTGAGGGTGGCGTTGAGGGCGATCGCCACCCCCGGCTGAATCAAACGCGGATCAAGGGCAACTTGAAACGTATCGTTATAGTCCGGCGCTGTACCCAAGGGGTAAAAATCTTTGCTCAGATCGAGGGTGATGTTGTTAAACAGACAGTCTTGGGGCGTTTGGGTCTGGTCAACGCTAGCACTCACCAAAATTTGCAAAATTTCAGGCAACGCTTCCCGCCGATGGCGATAGAGCGTGATTCGCAGCCATTTTCCGGGGCGGCCATTCACCTCAACCTCTTTGAGCTTGGGAAGTTGGGTCAGGGTGATCAAGACCTGAGCCGCTTCGGTTTCCACCGCAACCGCAGGCAGAACTTGCCACTGTTTCCCGTCCCAAGCCTGCCAATCTAGAAAACGGGATGCCAGTTGAGTCGCACTGGCGGGGGAATCGGTGGCGATCGCGAACTGGACGGTGGTGAGTTTGGGCAGGTCAAACACCTCTGCCCCGTGGAGATATAGGTAATGTTCAACGGGGCGATCGCCCTTCAGCACTTCAAAGGCGGGCGGCACTGCGTCAGGGAAAACGTTGGCGCACCGATCGCTGTAATAGTCCCGATCTTCGATCACAAACATCGCCTTCACTTGCGTTGCCGTCACCAACAATTCCCGCTCGGTTTCAAAAATTACCTCCGCCTCTTCCCCCTCCGGCGGCGGCGCTGCGATCTGGGTCAACGCGGGGACGAGGGCATCCACTGGACTCCCTGCTGCTAGTTCAAAGGTGAGGGGCGATCGCGCTGCTTGGGGTGGAGTCAGTTGCGTCCCCACCAAATTCATAAACGCCAGCCGATTTCGCTCCGGAACTTGATTCAAACGCTCCTGTACCAGACTCGCCATCCGCCCAAAAATCCGCACCAAGGCCAAACCCACATCCCCAGAATTGGGAGCGGCACGCCAAGGCGTATAGGACTCCGCTAGGGCCTGGGTCTGCTGGACAAGTTCTGCATAGCTACGTTGGTCAAGTTTAGGCGGTTGGGAAGACATTGTTTACTGTAAGTAGAAGGGATAGACAAGGTTAAAGGCGTTGTTCGTCGTCCGTACCCGATAGTTAATCGAGATCTGTAACAGGTTGGGTTGTCCCGGTGCTTCCACTGGCTCAATGTCCAGGACATCAATCCGGGGTTCCCAATCCAAAAGGGCTGATTCCACATCGCTGATAATTTGCCCCACCGTCCCCGCCGTATTCGGCGCAAACACCTGATCATGGATGCGACAGCCAAAATCCGGTCGCATCACCCGTTCCCCCCTCGCTGTACTGAGAATCGCCCAAATGGACTGGCGGACGGCTTGCTCATATTTGGCGGTGGCGATCTGGTGTTCCCCTTGCAATTGAACCGGCAGCGTCCAACCTACACCCAGAAAATCAATATCCACTACATCACCTCCAACGCACCATTATTAACCTTAACCCCTGCTGAACAGTTCAGTTCTAAGCCAGATTGAGCCTTAAATTCCCCCTTCGTTTTGGCCTGAATATTGCAGTTCGCACCGGCATTAATTTTGCAATCACTTTGGGTTTTAATCTCCAGGTTTTTACATTCGAGCAACATATCATCATCTTTACTTTTAATCGTTACTTTGCCTTTCGCTTCAATGGTGAAATCTTTTTCCACCTCAATCGTCATCGCGTCATTTTCACAATCAATCGTGATTTTATTCTTGCCGCTTTTATCTTGAATGATCAGTTGTTCTTTATCCTCCGTATCATCGAAGATAATCATGTGACCACTGCGGGACTTGATCAGGCGTTTGTTATTTTCCCCATCATCATTTTTTTCCGGGGGTTTATCTTTGCCATTCCACAAACTGCCTAAAATGTAGGGGAAAGCCATATCACCATGTTCAAAGGCCACAAGCACCTCATCATCCACTTCCGGCAGAAAATAGAAACCGCGATCGTCCCCCGCCATCGGAGTCACCACCCGCGCCCACGGACTTTCATCATCATCCGTAAGCCAGGGAAATTTTACCTTAACCCGTCCTAGGTTATCGTCATCTTCAACATTCGTCACCACCGCGATCGTTACACCATAAAAACGGGCGGCAGGATCATTGGGCATTAGTAAATCAAATCCGATCATAAAGCAGTTCTCCGAGCCGTGAATAAAGTGGTATAACCGAATTTTTGGGAATAATGGTGTTCCGTCGAGGTGACGTAATAGTCACCACTAAAACGTTTGCCCACGCCTTTGACCTCGATCACTTTAGCAACCCGAAGCGTTGGCAGACCGGGGCAAGTGCCTTCGGCGGTGATGTAGGCGATCGCCATATCTTTAAACTGACCCAAGGCAATTTGATCCGCCTCTGCCTTCGTCACCACGGGCTGAGTAACAATGGTCGTCGTTGAATCTCCGAAGGTTTTAACCGCTTTAGGCCCCGTGGTTTTGCCCCCCATTTTGCTCCCCTCTTTCCCCGCCGCTGCCTTGCCGAGCACCTCTTTTTTATCATCGGGCAACCAACCGCGCACCTCCACCTTTTGGACTTGATTCATACTACTTAAACGGGGCATAAACTCGCTTAAATTCTCCTTAAATTTCAATGTCAACACTTTCTGCTGATCATTTTGAGGCGGTTGAAAATAAATATTTTTTTTCTCAATTGTAATTTCATAGCCCATCCGTTCAGCCCGACCACTGAGAAACTCCCAATCCGTTTGATTATGCTGAATCACATAGTCATGCTTGACTTCACTATCTTTCGTGTTCGGTGTGAGGCCACGGGCCCGGGCAATTTTACTAAAAATGTCACTATCCTTCATTTTGGTAAAGGATTTACTATTCGACCCTCGTAATAAACGATGGCGTAAATCATGGCCTCGCACAATGAAACGTGGTTGTTCACCCTGCCGAAATTCCGGCTCTAAACCCGTAATTTCACCAAAAATCACGGTCTTGAGTTTGTTGGCATAACCCATTTGAATTTCCACTTCCTCCCCCACATCAAAGGAACTATCATCAACCCAAGTAAACTTGCCTTTCTGTAAATCCCAGGTCATAAACTCTAACGTGAACATACTCGGTGCTTCAATGTCTTCAAACACCTGTACGGCGATCAGATCCTCATCTGCACCCTTCGGGAGCTTCTTCCCGCCAATGCTGACTTTGATATTGGGTATGAGCGTTTCAACGCCGGAATAATCTGCCATTTTTCAACTCAAAATCGGTAAGGGTGGAATGGTGAGCACCAATCCGGGGGTGATTTGGCGCGGATTGTAGAGCCGATTTTCATCGGCAATGATTCGCCACAACGCGGGATCACCGAATTCTTCCTGGGCAATGCTGCTCAGGGTTTCGCCCCGCTTGACAATGCGCACCGGGTCGTCAATCAGGTTTTCCGCCTTTTTGCGTTTTTCGGGATCGGCCCATTCCCGGAAGGTGCAGTCAAGGGTAGCGCGTACGGGTGTGCCGTCTTCCCAAAAATGGGTCAGGGTTTTGGTGATGCTTTCAAGAAACCCATCGGGGAGCAGAATATTACTTTTGCCGCCTATTTTGCCCCACAGCAGTTTGCAGCGGGGCGGCCGCTTTTCACTTTTCCCGATCTTCGGATGGGTGAGGTTAAAGATTTTTTTGGTATGTTTTTGGACGTTTTCCGGTGGATCGCCGCTCAGGGTGGTGTCAAAAAACAAGGTGATGCTGAGGGTTGCTAACTCTTCGGAGGCATTGGGATAACCGTCTTGATTGATAGACCACCCGGTTTTGTTAATCGTGACCTGGTTGGGGTTGAAAAGCACCTCAATTTCTTCGGCAAAGTCGCCTTCGTTGTCTTTTTCGGCTTTGATTTTGAGTTTTTCTAACGCCATTGCCGTTGCCCTCCTCGTCGTTCACGTTCTACCACTAATCGTTTCAACACTTTCCGCTCCACTTTGGCCACAAGATCATCGATGTTGACTGCTGCCGGGGTTGTTTGCGTCCCCCCTGGGGTTGTGGTGGATTTTGCCCGTGGCCCGGTGGCCGAACGGTGGGGCTGATTGGGGGATGGGGGGGGATTGGGCAAGGCCGGACTGATGACAACGGGACTGCTGGGGGTTTGGTTACGGGTCTGTGAGGTGCGATGGGTCTCCTGACTGGAGGCGGTACGGCGCGATCGCACCATCGGCCCGGACAACACCAGCGGCTCCAGGTTTGGCGGGTTAAACTCTGTTTTTGCTTGGACGGTGGGTAAGGGGGTGTTGGCGTAAGCCTGCTGGAGGTATATCGGTGGGGTCGCCCTAACTGTTGGGTTGCCTTGGGGGTTGCCTATGATTTGGGGTTGGGGCGTTGGCGTAAGCCTCTGGGATCGGGTTGCTGAGGGTTGTATGGGTGACACCGCTGTTTTGAGAAGTGAGGAGTGAGGAGTGAGAAGTGAGGAGGATCTTGCCTCACTTCTCTTTTCTCTTTCCTCTTTCTTCAATGGAGATTGTGCTGGCGGTGGAGACGCTGCTCCTGATGGTTGAGCCGGGGCTGTTACACCTAGGGCTGTGGGGGCATTGGGGGAGACTTCCACCGGGCGGGAGAATACCGCTAAAGCCGGTTGCTCCTTGTGGGCTGGATTCCTTGACGGTGGGAGAGGTTGAGCGATCGCCCTCGGTAATCCGGGTGTGGCTGACGCTGCCGTGAGGTTTGCCGTTGGGGGGGTCGCCACCACTAATTCTGGGCTGGTGTTTCCGACTAGCTTTGCCGGGGTCAGGGGGGAGATGGGTTGAGACATTTCCACTGCTTGCACCCTTGATCCAGGATGTTGAGCATCCCTTGATGTTTGCACCCTGGGCGTTATCGGTTCTAGAGTTTGCACCATCGCCGCTGTTTGGGGCATCTTTGCGGTTTCAGGCCCATTCGGCAGGACGAAAGTAAAATCCTGTCCCTGTTCTGAAGGGGTTGCTAAGGGTTGAGGCGAGATTGCAACCCGGTTCGGTATGGCGATCGCTCCTGACCCCTTGGCTCCATCGGCGTGATTCCCCTCAATCCTGTTAACCCAAGAGAACAGACGCGGCTCATGCGGGGCAAATTGGCGATCGCCCCCATCTCTAGGGATAACAGTGGCGATCGCCTGTTGTGGATGGGCTAACGGGTTCTCTTGTTCTGCCCTAAAATTCCGAGCATGGAGCACAACGCTTGGCGGTGGGGCGGGGTCAAGGGGGGGAGCAGAGACGACCGCCGGGAAGCGGGGCGGGGTGAAGGGGGTCAAAATTGGCTCAGTGACTCCCGCTGGTACGGTGGTTAGGGGAGCGGCGATCGGGTTCGAGGCAGCAAGATTGAGGGAAGTGAATCCCGATGGATGGGGGCTGAGGGCTAAACCCTCGGACGGGGCAACCATCGGTAAAGCAGCACCCGCTGCAAACTTGGCTTGAACGATCCCCTCCGTGAAGGGGCGGGTCTGAATTGTGGATAAGGCAGCGCTTTGGGGTTGGATGTCTGGCCTGTTCCGGGGGTGGACTGCTTTCGCGCTTTGGTCTGCACCACCATTCAGGGGTTGGGCTGCGCTCTTCATTTCCAGGGGTTGGACTAACTTGGCTCCGGTTTCTAACTTGGCTTGAATCACGCCCGTTGTCTGGTTCGTGGGCGGGCCAAGGGGGGCGATCGTTCCACCCATCGAGGCGGATGGTTCTGGAGTAGCGGATTTTGAAGTAGCGGATTCTGAAGTAGCGGATTTTGAAGTAGCGGATTCTGAAGTAGCAGATTTTGAACGAGCAGATTTTGAACGAGCAGATTTTGAAGTAACGGATTCTGAAGTAACGGATTTTGAAGTAACGGATTTTGAAGTAACGGATTCTGAAGTAACGGATTCTGAATGAGCGGATGGCTGTACCAGGGGCATGGAGTCTGAGATGGGAGACGCAGCATCAGGGCTGAGGGGAGTTGTCAGGATTTCAGATGTGGCAGACTGTGCCGGATTTGGGGCTTGGGTGGGTGGATTTTGGGGTGAAGGATGCGCCGGACTTGGGGCGATCGCAAAAACGCGGTGAGCCTCTAACTCAGAATGCCCTGACTCCTTTTGATTAATCGCTGGTGGCATCGCGGCCAGCGGTAGCTCCCTAGGCAAGGGGTTGAGGTTTGGCTGATCCAAACTCAGGGCCGCTTGCATCACCTGAGGATCAAACGCTGGGTTTTTGATAACAGAGGGTTGATCAATGGGTGAAGCAGTGGCAGATTGCAGCGATGCAGCGGCCTGAACAGGGGCGATCGCGTTGTGATCTGCTCCAATTTCCAGGGGTTGGGCCGGGGTGGCTCCAGTTTCTAACTTGGCTTGAATCACGCCCGTTGTCTGGTTTGTGGCAGGGCCAAGGGGGGCGATCGCTCCACCCATCGGGGCTGAAGAATCTGAAGATGATGCTAATGGTGTGAAAGACTCAACAACGGGCATCGGGCCACGGGGGGGCGAAGGCAGTTGGGGTTCAGCCGCGATCGCCTGGGGTGACACTTGAGCCGTTATCGATTCGGGAGGCACTAATCCTTGAGCCGGTGCAGGGAAAGATTGTGACAGTTTCCCGTGATTTTGAGCAGTGGGCAATTTATCTGTACTGTTTGGCGGTAAAGGTGGCGTGACACCCTCCAAGGGCAAGGGATCTGTTGCTGTCGAAACATCCCCTTGGGACTGAATGATCGGTGCTGTTACCGGAGTAATGGGCGTGATCGCTGTCCTGGGGTTCCCCGTTTCGGTTCCCATTTGCGAAGCTGGGGACGGCTCAACGCGAGATAAATCAGGCGGTTTCGATGGTTGTGTTGGCATAGCGATCGCCACAGGCAACGTCGCCAGAGTTGGCACAATCGCCGGATCACCTTGGATGCGCTGGGGTTGGGTTTGCAGACCATCAGTAGGGGCAGGTGGCTCACCCTCGCCCCACTGCGCGTAGACAATGGGAATATCTTGGGTTTCGAGATCGGCGATCGCTGACCACCGCGCCAACTGTTGATCCAGCAAGGGCAACCGATTCACCAAACGCTCGGCGCGATCAATCAACCGATCCGCCATCCGATGATTCGTCACACCGGGTTGGTGGATGGGTCGTGTCAGTCGCTGTACCAGTTTGGGGTCAAGATTCATCACAATTGTCCAAAATCAATGAGATTACTTATTCTTCTGAACTTTTTGTTCATAAATCCCGCGATGCACCAATTCCATCCGCTCAAATGCGACCTCTGTACCCGTACTTGCATTTAATTGTGGCCCTTCCCAAGCCACCGGATAAGCTTTAGAAATACGCCAAGCGATCGCATCCGACTGTTGACTATCTTTAAGAATAATCGTGGCGTTTTTAAGCTCCACCTTGCCACGGGTTACATCTTGATACCACTTCCATAAATCATCCCGTTCAGCCAAACCGCGAACTAAGACTAAATTCGGAGAATCCACATATTTCGGAAAGCGGTGAACCCGATGATTCATTCCCCCCTCCACATATTCTTCTAGCTCAAGTTTACTGCTCAAGCCCTGCACCTCAGAAAAACCCCCCACCGTTATCCCTTTAATCTCAACGATAAAGTTAAAGGGCATATAGGGATCGCGGGATTTTTCTTGATCATTGCCGCCTTTTTTTTGGGATTTAGCCATAGCTATTTTGATTTAATACGTTAATTCACAGCAAACTTGAATCAGTCTTGGCTTCAAAATCGTTTTTTCCCGGAATCTTGGTTAATTTTTTGATTAATTTGAGCCACTTGCTCAACCCATTGTTGCCGTTCCCAATGTTCCATTTCCATCACGTTGCCATAAGACCAATGAAAGTGATAGGAAAGGTAAGCTACCTCCTCCAGTAAACGCTTGTGGGGGTAGCAGGCTACTCCCCCACCGGAGCGGTCTCCACTTCAAACTCACCATTACAGTGAGGACAAGCAACCCGAAACCGGGTATGACCATTTTGGTTAATGCGTTGATAAAAATCTTGGAGGTAAGCTAAATCACCGGAAAACAACTCCTCAATGATTTTGGTATTGAGTTGGTCAATTGTGCCTAATCTCGTGATTACCCTCGCGAGGAGAATAATCACGAGATAGCCTGAATTTCGCTGTACCCTCGGATCGCGTAACGGCGTAATTTCATCACTCGCCCGCGAGAGCCGCATGACTCCTTCACGATGCAAAATTCCTTCCGCATCAAGATAACCATGGGGGAGTGTAAAGGGAAATTCAGTTTGATGCATGACTTACTCCGTTAACCAATCGTCACACCTTCATGAACCAATTCCAATGATTCGATCGCCACATCACTGGCGGTTGCATTGAATTCAGGGCCATTCCAATTGGTGGGCCAGCAATTTTCGAGGTTCCAGCGAATTAATTCTTCCCCTTTATCGTCGGCCAAAATGATCGAAACATTTCGCCGTTCAGTCTCACCTCCGAGCATTGTCTCCAGCCATTCCCAGAGTTCATTATTATCGGTCATGCCGCGCTGGAGAGTAATATTGCCATGACTATTCAGGCCAGGTAATTGGCGTTGGGCGAGGTTTTTATCAGTGCCTTCTCGATAGAGTCCGGCTTCGCGGGTGCTGGTTAAACCACTACATTCCCGGAATCCCGCGTGGACAATGCCGTCCCATTCCACCCAAAAGTTATAACCGTTATAGGGATCATGGGTGTCTTTAATATTAGGCATGGATTTTAGGTCTCCTTAAACTGACTAAAACGATGAACAAAAACACTAGGCAAACGTTACGCCGTTGCTGTTATGAACGAGCGAAATTACAATAAACTCCGCTGGTGTTGTGGGGGCAATGCCCACTTCTGCCACCACTTGACCCAAGTTCCGACTGGAACGAGGGTTGGTTTCTGCGTCACATTTGACGTAAAAGGCGGCTTCTGGATCTGCTCCCTGGAGTGCGCCTTGGTGCCACAGGGTTTCACAGTAAACCGTGAGTTCGCGGGCAAGGGTAATCCACAGGGCAGAATCGTTCGGTTCAAACACAAGCCCCGCTAAGTTGTGGTCAGCCCAGCGCAACAGGGTGATGATCAGCCGTCGCACCCCCACATATTGCCAACCCGGGACGGTGCTGGTGGTGCGTGCGCCCCATACCCGAATCCCTCGGCTGCGAAAGCTCCGAATGCAGTTCACGCCGGGCCCGGCTTTGACGTTGAGGGTTTCCCAGTCTTGATCACAGAGGGACAGATTCAGGTCAAGGACGCCTTCAAGGATGTAGTTGGCTGGGGCGCGGTGAACGCCTACTTCGCGGTCGTTGCGGGCGTAGACCCCAGCAATGTGACCACAGGGAGGAATGGGGTCGGTGCTGGACTCGACAATCACCCAGGGGGCATAGATCGCGCCGTTATGACCCACCAATTGCTGACGCTGCTGGTTCAGTACGGCGAGATCCGCCGTGTTGCAGCTATCCAAAATGGCGAAGCGATCGCCCAGTTGGTCACAATGCTCTAGCACCAAGGCTTGCAGGTTGAGGATGGCGGTGAGCGATCGCGTTTGCATGATGTCAGGCACACAGACGAGATCAATCTCCTCTAAGGGTTCGATGATCTGTAAGCCGTGATGGAGACTAGCGATCGTCAGCGTCGATTCTGAT
The DNA here is from genome assembly GCF_034932185.1 of Spirulina sp. CCNP1310. NCBI lineage: Bacteria > Bacillati > Cyanobacteriota > Cyanophyceae > Spirulinales > Spirulinaceae > Spirulina > Spirulina sp. CCNP1310. Next base: position 18,394 of record NZ_JAYGHW010000022.1, read on the forward strand.
GGGTCCGCCGTCGGCAGCAGTAGCACATAGCACCGCTCCCCACCATTGGCAAAAAAGCCCTGTACCGCCTCGGTCAAAAAACGGCTCGCCCCCCTAAACTGCCGCAGAAACTCCGGCCAGAGGGTGAGCAGTTGAGGGACGCTAGACACCTCCCCTTCCCCCAGAGTGATACCCAAAAACACAGGAACACCTGTGTTCACGCTGTCCCAAGCCACTTGACGTAAGGCTCGGAGCGATACGCCAGGGGCAGTTAATGGAGCAGAATCAAAGGGTCTCACAACTCAGAGGGGGGCTAAAGGGATTTTGAACGTTACGGTTGGTTTTCCGTCACAATTTGGGTGATGCGGAAGATCACAAATTCAGCGGGTTCAATCACAGAAACGCCAATTTCTGTAATCACTTGGCCCAGTTTGCGCACATCCATCGGGTTGGTTTCGGCATCACATTTGACGTAAAAGGCTTCTTGCGCTGTTGTACCAAAAAGAGCACCTTTACGCCATTCATTAGTCAAAAATGCCGTAATATTACGCCGAATTCGCGCCCAAAGTTCCGGGGTATTGGGTTCAAACACAACCCATTGGGTTCCTTCATCAATGGACTCGCGCAGGTAGTTAAATTGGCGGCGAATATTGATGTATTTAAAGTCAGGATTGTCTTTACCTGCCCCTAAAGTGCGTGCGCCCCAGATGCGAATATTGCCGTTGAGGTTGCGGATGCAATTAATCCCCACTTGGTTGAGGGGTTCTTGTTTGATTTTGCTAACCGCTTGTTTCAAACCCATCGCCCCTAAAACGGGTTCATTGGCTGGTGCTTTATGAACGCCCCGCAGATTGTCCACACGGGCATAAATGCCAGCCACATGGCCGCTCGGCGGTACGAACTTTAAGTCATTACTGATGGGATCAAAGACTTGAATCCAGGGGAAGTACAGGGCGGCGTAGTCGGAGTTGCCGAGAATTTTGTCTGTGCCTGGCTCCAGTTCGCCGAGGGCGATTTCTTCTGGGGTGTCGAGAACGGCAAAGCGATCGCCCAGTAAACGGCAATGAATATCCAATTTTGCCAAGGTTGCTTTTGTCGTCACCCCTGGTGCAGCCACCACTGCAATTTCATCAATGGCTTCAAAGGCTTCTAGGGCGACATCAATATCTTTTTCTGCCGTCACCCACACGACGAAGCAACGGGTTCCCCCATTGCGGAAAAAACCATAAACCGCATGGGCTAACGTGTTTTGACCTGGGTGATTGGAGAAATCACCGAAAAAGCTTTTAAACTCGCCGAAGTTTGTACAAAGCTTAACTTCCCCTGCTGTCACAGATTGGGTAGTAACTACCGCATCCTCGGTGGTTTTTTGATCGACTGTGACAACGGTGTAACGATCATTATCAGGGGCAAAATTCCCTTTTTTGGCCAGATTGTCCACAGGGGTCGGGGTGTCTGTCGTTCCTTCCTCTGCTGCGGCGGTGGGTTTAACTGTTGTGGCTGAACTCTGAGCGAGGGAAATAATTCCAATGAAGCCAGCCGTGCTCGTGCCAACGCCTGCGATGGGGGCGAGTCCTGATCGAATTTCTTCGACGTAAACACCCGGTGATAAATAAGTAGGCATTCTCCTTATTCCTTATAGTGAGGGATAACCATTAAGTAAGTAGACAACCTTAAGGCTTAGATCTGTGCAACGAGTTGAATATCACACTGTTTTGACTCTCCAGGTTGCAAAACAACTCGCTGGTGCTGTGGTGCATATCCTGACGCGGAAATCATCAACGTTACTGCGGGTAAAAATGGCTCAACTCCTACAAGTCGATAGTTCCATTCTTGTGCTTGATTATGATCTAAATTACGAGATGTTAGGGTTTGAGCCTGATGCCCAACACATCGTACTGTTGCCATCTCAAGTGGCTCTTGATTTTTGGCATCTATCACCCGACCAAAAATTGTGGTGGGTGGCAGTTCAATCTTGAGCTTGAGTATATCAGAAAAAACGGATTTTGTTGGCGGGTCACGGGTGAAATATCCATCTTTTAATTCTGCTTCAAATCGGCTTTGACCATAGCGTAAACCGGCCCGAGGCAAAGAGGCTTCCAGTTGATAGAAACCACTGGGTAAATTTGTGAAGTAAAAAGAACCATCATGCCTAGATTGACTGCGCCCATAGTTCATTTTTTGATTGCACCAATCCTCCATAGATAGGGTATCTAAGAAGCATTGTAGTGCTAAGAATTTATGGGCATTACTCAGGTCTGATCTGGCAATAATTTGATCAAGGTGGCGTAAAATAACGGTGCTGGTGGTTTGGGGGTTGAGTAACTGGGCTTGAAAGTCTTGGAGCACTGCGGGCCCAGCGGTGGAAAACGGGACGAGGGGGGGCGATCGCCACTGCCCCCAGCGCTTCGGCAAGCCCAAGATCCGCACTTTGGTTAACAGTTTTTGGATAAAGGCATCCGGTGCTCGGCGGATCGTGATCATCGCTCCCGCTAACCGCTCCTGGGTGAGGGCATCCTGCACCCAGCCCGCCAACATGACACGGCGGTGATGGGGGGTGAATTGGGTGGATTCGGTCAGGGTTAAATTCATCGACACAATCCTCAGGGGGTTAACGTCACGACAAGCGCAAAAGTTGGGGGCGGTGTTCGAGTACGAGGGGGACTTCTTCGGGGTCTTCGGTGAGGGGAACTGCGATCGTGGCGGTGCAATGCAACGAGACTTTGGGCAGACCGCCCAATACTTGCCAGAATTCCCCCGGACTCTGGAGATAACCCGATCGCAAAGCCGTCAATGTGACGGGAAGAACGGGATCTTGAAGGCTGCCCTGAAGCATTGCTTTGGGTAACACTGGATGGCGCAACAGGAGACGCATCAATTTACTCAAAATATGGTGTTCTTGTTGGGGGTCGTCTTGGTTAACCCAAACCGTAATCAGGTAGGAACAATCAATGCGAGCCGGGGGCTGGATTTTGATCGCTGTGCCGTTTTCCTGTCGTTGCATTTGCCATTCGCGGTTGCGTCGCTCCAGGTTTTCCCGCACATCATACAGAAAGAGATTGATCGCGGGTTTTTGCTGAATCGCGCCTTCGATGGGTTGCTCAAAACTGATGGCGACCTGGGTTTCGCCCGAATTTTGCAGGCCGGGGAGTTCTTGGCGCAAGAAGGTTTTTAAACTGCTGTCGAGATCATCCAACATCGGGTTATTCCTCAGGGGTGAGAACGGACGATTCTGCGGTTTTGTGGTTTTGGGGAGAGCGATCGCCCTGCTGCTCTGCTACCGTTAACTCCTCTTCTAACACCTGGATCGCGCCCCCAATGCGGAGTAAGGTTTCCCGCAAACTCAGTTGTTGAGCATCCAAGTTGGCAAGGGCTTTTTGGCCGGCTGCATATTCGGTTTTAAGGGTTTGAAGTCGTTTTTGCAGTTGCTCACGCATGGGTTAAAAACCTGTCTCAACATCAAGGTAAAAAGGGGATTACACGAAGTAGGGAAGTTCTAAATCATGCGTCCCAATTTCTCGGAAATAAATGCGATCTTGCCAATCGTTCCAGCCCCCTTTATCACTCAATTGGGTATTTAATCGGGTATCAATTTTGACACTGATATATTGCGTCAGGCGATCGCCCGGCTCCGGCTGTTGCAACGCATCATTAATCAGTGCCGCAGGAATACGCGCCGCAATATAACGCTGACGAGATTTACTATTCCAATGGCGAGCAAACGGATTGTCATAGGTGGCGAGAAAACGCTCCACAGGCACATCCTTATCATCCACATTAATCGTAATCCCCGTATGCGTACAGCCATTCCACTCCGCATTATGCTCAATTAAATAGAGCAATTTATCCCGTCCTGATGGCACAACCGGAACCCGTAATTCAGCATTAGTCAGATCATCAATAAACGCCAACACATCCCCTCCATTGTCATCACTCTCCCAATTGACAGCATCTCCACCATTCACCTGCCAATGGTAGCCAAGGGCAGATTGCGCCGCATGGGCCCAGGGATTTTTACTAAACCCCACCCCAGAGACCCAAAACTCTTTACTGGTGTCCCTTTTATGCACAAGGGAAACCTTACCAGATGTCCCAACCGGAATTGGCAACCATTGGTGCAGAAAGGTTGAAGCATCACTCAATGAACCATCCGGACAATAGTGGTTAGAACCCCGTTTTCCCGCCGCCCAACTGCCTAAACTGCGGAACAATTTTCCACTTTCGGAAAATTCCGCTTTAATCACATGCCAGTCGGTTAACGTGTTACCATTACGAACCCAAACGGTGTCATACCCAGAGGGCAGCGTTACTAATGCTCCGCCTTCATCCTCTTTCCCATATCCATACTTGATCATCGCACGCTGAAACCAAGGATTCTTCGCGGTGTGCCGTCGTTCGTAATTGTTGGTGAGTTTCCAATTTTCAATCGCTCCGGCTGCTTCTGCGTCAAACACATCTTGATAGACGATCGCATCATTGGGATACATTCGATGACGCATCGGGTTGATCAATTCAAAATGTTGCACTCGCAGCGTTTCGTGAACTGTAACCGTGCCTGTTTCCCGTTCAACGGTGACGCACAGTTTTTCTTCCCCATCCTCTGACGCAATTAACCGTAATAGCGCCGTCGGATCATTTTCGTCGCCTGAGCCTTCGACCTTCCAGCCCACCCGTTTACCATCTTTTTCATCAAGGCGAATCGTCGGTTTTTCGCCAGCGGGTGTTTCCCCTTTATCAGCGAGGGCAGCACGGATGTGATCTTTAACCGCTTTTTCCGAGGGGATCACATTCGGGCGATCGATGGCGGGAATGCTTTGGGAAATACCCTCAATCAGGGTTTCTCCTAACTGCAATGCTCCGGCGATCGTTAAGTTGCCTTGAATACGGAGATCCTGACCATTACTCCGCAACGTAATATCCTCCGCTGCACCCGGCAGCCGCACCCCGGAATATTGCCGCACCGTAGAATCAATGACTACTTGACCCTCTACAAGCGTCACCTTGGCTAAGGTAATTGTTTTAGTATCTTCTGTCTGAATCGCTTCTAAGGTGAGGAGGGGGGTTTCTTCAAAACGGGTGAAACTATCGGGAATTTCTGGTTGTTGAAGAATTTTAGGTTCTTGGTGATAACGCAAACAGAGCCAGCCTAAACCATTGATTTTGCGGGTCACATCCTCCGGCAAAATCACTAAATTGCCCTCCCCGTCGATGGCGGTTCCGGACTTGATGACGACCTCCGGTTGGCCGGCGATCGCCTCCACCTCCAGACCTTCAACAATCCCCGCCAGATGGAGACGACTGTTAACGTAACGCTGGCGATCGCTCAAATAGCGATGGGCCAACTCAAAATCTTCATCTAGAAGATACTGTCCTGGAAAATAATTGGGGCGTTGTAGGGCGAAATTCACCCAATCTTGTTGTGATGGCATAAGATTTGAATGACTTAATGCTCTTTTGAGTTTGTGACTGAAATTGTATAATTCGATACATTAATTGGGTTGTCTGGTTGCTGAAAGCCTTGAAAAATTGCGCTCTTGGCTTTTTTTTATAACCTTAAACCGTGAAGACCCTTACTTGATGGCCTTAGTTCTGTAAGGATAACACCACTTTACTGTTTACCCAAAAAAATAATATTAAGTTTCATAATAATCGATGAATTTATATGAAATTCTTTAAAGTGATGTGATAGGGCGATCTTCTAGGCACTGGCTTGTTAAAGTGGGACGATTCCTGAAAGGTCTGCTATACAAGGGTTTCAATCAACGAAAAGCCACTGATCCAACATTAAGAGACCAGTGCCAAATGTATCGTTTGTTTATTCTGCAACCAGAGTTTAATTGATCAATGTGACCCACCCCATTGAAGGCAAGGTCAAGACCGTGACGATGGGGAGAGTTGTTTCTACCAATTGTCTAAATTAGAGCTATACATAAAGGGTTTAAGCCCCTAGCTCTTTTGGCGAATTGGTATTATAGCTGTCGCCATCAATACCCCGTCCAAGCCTGGAACCAAAACTGAAACAAGTAAATACGCTCTAACTTTCGCTATTACCAAGAAGTGCATCGCATTGGTGGATTGATCAGTAATTGATCTTTGGAATATGGAGTTTTGATTAGTTGTGCGTTGACAACCTTTGATCAATGGCAGCAAGAAAATAGTGCGTTTTACGAAAATAGTGCGAGAGTCTGAAATCCCCGTCGCTTTAGCGCGGGGATGAAAGACGACAGGGCGACTTGAGTCGCCATCCTTGCAGGGCGGCTTATATTGTGTGGTAGGATATAGCCATGATTGTACTAGAGTTTAAAGCCTACGGAAAGCCCCAGCAATTCAGCGCCATAGACGAGGCGGTGAGAACAGTCCAGTTTATCCGAAACAAAGCCATCCGTTATTGGATGGACA
>NZ_JAYGHW010000023.1:0-24619 GCF_034932185.1 Spirulina sp. CCNP1310
CGTAGACGCGAAGCGGCGCGCCGAAGGCAGACTTGAATGTGGAGGGGTTGGTCTGTGATCGGCATCTGGCCAAGTCAGTAGTGAAGCGGGTTTGTATCCTGCGCCTTGGACTAACTACCGTGGGGCACACGGGAAGTTATACGCTTGGGGAGATTGGGCCTCTGGCTGGGTTGGAGCAATCCTGCTCAGTTAAGTCCGGTTGATGAACCAAGAATCCCCGTCGCTTTAGCGCGGGGAGTGTCAATTTGGTACAGGGATCCCCCCTGCCCCCTTAAAAAGGGGGGTTTTGGAATTTAACCCCCTTAAAAAGGGGGGTTTTGGAATAAAATTTAACCCCCTTATCAAGGGGGTCGGCGTAGCCGGGGGGATCGTGAGCCTCAATAATGTTTCGCCCCTAGAGTTGGAAGCCTTGGCGATCATGGAAATCCGCCACTGGCCCCGGATGGTGCAATGCCCAATAGCTCAATTCCCCCGCTGCGGTGGCGATTACCGCTGTGATCCCTAGTTCTAAGAGTTGATCTGCTAAACCGAGGGCGTTTAAATCCAGTTCAACGCTGAGGTTGAAGTGGGTCGGGTTGTGATCGATTTGGAGGGTGAGATCGCTGATTCCGGTTTCCACGGCCATACCGCTGCGATAACTTTCAAACCGATAGAGTTGCCAGGCTCCGCTGGGGCTGAGGTTGAGTTCCCAATAAGCATCACTCCCTGGTATGGCGATAAATGCCTCTAAACAGGTGGTTTCCCAGAGGCGATCCGCCCGTCGGGGCGTTTCCGGAGGGGGAAAATAGAGGTGCGTGAGATCCCCTGCAATGTCGTATGTAATGGCCAAATTTGCAGCCCGCTCTACCGTTCCCGTCATCCTGAGGGGAAAGGGAACTGATTCAAAGGGGTGAAGGGTAAAATTGGCCATCTAAGGGTTTAACAAACTCTCAATCAAGGACTCTAACTGGGTAGCTTGGGCTTCAATGCTGGCACAGAGTTGAAATTGTACCAACGCTCGCCGCAGATTATGTTCTGGATCCTGGACATGGAAATAAACATTCCCCGCTAAATAATCGGTAAAAAACCGCAACCCCAGTTCAAAGGTAATCAGGCGGATGCCGGTGTAAAGATAGGCCCCATCTTGGGGGGTGAGGAAGGGGCGGGCGAGATCAAGATAGGCTTTGAGGATGATTTGGGCGCGATCGCAATCAAACATCACCTTTTCCCAGTCCGCCGTTTCCTCCCCCAAGGGATTACAACCGGAGCGCAAACAATCCCCTACGTCGTAATGAATTAAACCCGGCTTGACGGTATCTAAATCGACCATTGTCACCGCCTGGCCCGTATGGGGATCGAGCAAAAGGTTATTCACTTTGGGATCGCCGTGGATGGGGCGTAGGGTTAAGTCTCCCTTAGCTTTAGCGGTTTCCAGAATGCCCACGGTGGAGGCGCGATCGCCAATAAAAGCCTGGCAATGGCGCACCTCTGGGGAAGGCGGACTTTGCACCGTTGCCACCACCTGTTGATATTGCGCCAAATAGCGGGGGGTGATGTGGAAACCGGGGAGAGTATCAGCGAGATCCTCAGGGGGGATGATTTGGATCAGGCTTTGGAATTGCCCTAGGCCGTAGCCGAGTTCTTGGGCCTGTTGGGGGGTGCTGATCTGGTCAATACTGGTTCCGGCAATGAAGGCGATCGCCCGCCACACCTGCCCCCGTTCATCGGTGTAGAAATCTGCGCCACTCTCATGGGGGAGAATGTGGGGAATTTCCCAACGGCGCTCCATGGGGTTTTGCTGTAATGCGATCGCCATCGCCTCCGTACAGCGGCGCATATTCCCCATCACCGCCACCGGATCGGGGAATACCTGGGTATTAAGCCGTTGGAGGATGAAATGATTCCCGTCACTCGCTGGAATGTCGAGGCGAACGAGAAAAGTATCGTTAACATTGCCACTGCCGAAGGGTTCAACGGTGAGGATCTGGCCTTGGGGTTTAAATTGGGGGGCGATAAGTGCGCTAACGCGGATCGCCGTCGGCAACATCCTACACCGCCCCCAAGAGGCAAGCCATCAGGGCCTTTTGGGCGTGCATCCGGTTTTCTGCCTGATCCCAGATCCGCGATTGTGGCCCCTCCATCACCCCCTCGGAAATTTCTTCCCCTCGGTGGGCAGGGAGACAATGAAGGGCGATCGCCCCCGGATCCGCCTGAGCCATCAACGCCTCATTAATTTGATAAGGCGCAAAAATCGGAATCCTTGCCGCCGCCAAATCCTCCTGACCCATACTCGCCCACACATCGGTATAAAGCACATGGGCCCCGGCTACCGCCGCCTCAGCATCGGTGAGAATCTGAATTTTGGTTCCCGGTAGGGCCAAACTTTGAGCCTGTTGCACCACCGCCGGATCCGGGGCATAGTCCGCCGGAGTCGCCACATTGATATGCATCCCCGCCATAGCACAGCCCAACAGCAACGAATGGGCCACATTATTACCATCCCCCAAATAGGTCAGCGTTAACCCCTGAAGGGTGTCGAACTCTTCCTGAATCGTGAGCAAGTCCGCTAGAATTTGGCAAGGGTGCTCCAAATCAGTGAGGGCATTAATCACGGGGATTTCTGCATAATTGGCAAAGGTTTCCAAATCCGCTTGGGCAAAGGTACGAATCGCCAAAATATCCAAATATCGATCCAACACCCGTGCCGTGTCGATAATCGGCTCACCCCGGCCCACTTGCGTCACCTTCGGGTTGAGGTCAATCACCTGGCCCCCCAGTTGATACATAGCCACGGAAAAACTGACACGGGTGCGGGTGGACGCTTTGTAAAAGAGTAAACCCAAAACAGAGGCACAGGTGGGACGCAATTCACCCTGTTTTAAGGCCTGAGCCACGGTGAGCAAATCCGTCATTTCGGTAGGGGTGAGGTCAGCAAGGCTGAGTAAATCGCGTCCTTTCAGGTTGGGGATACCCATAAATCAAATAGCTGCACTGGCGAACATTTTAGAAGTTCCCATTATATCCAGATTAGCAAGGGCGGAAAAGGCAAATGAAACATCTGTGGCAGGGGTTGATTGGAGGGGTGTTGCTGCCCTTGGGGGTGTGGTGGCCGGGGGCGGCTCAGGCGGCCCAAACCATTTTGTTTAATTTTGGCCCTTTAGAATTTACGATCGCCGTTGCCTCCTTAGAAGCCTACGCCGCCACCGGCCGCATTGCCCCAGATTTTCGCGATGTGGCCAGCCGCCTCAATGCTGAACAGTTGGCGGATCTGCGCTTCCTCCTCACCCAACGGGCGGATCTCGATCCGGTCACAGTCTCCCAATTCCTCTACAGTCCCCAGGGGGAGGTGATGCTGCGACAATTGGGGGAGTTAATTCAAACGCGGCAACGGGTTTCGGGGTTTTATGCCCTGCGTTCGGCGTTGATTTTGGCCGCAGCGGATCAGCAAACGGGTTTAACGGCTTTAAATGTCTTAGATAAATTCCCCGTGGATGGGTTGCGGATTAATTCGGCTCTGGCTTTTGAGATGGTGAATTTGGTGAGTCGGCAAATTGAGGCTACGGAGCGGGCGATCGCCATCGTTGAAGCAGCCGCCAATGGCATCAATGAGGAGGAGATAGATCTACCCTACGATCTCCGCATTCCCGGCCCCCTCACCCACCAAAAACGCACAATACGGTGGCGAGATGAGGCCCGTCAGCGCAATTTAGTGGTGGATCTTTACCTACCGGAGGAAAATTTGCGAGGCGATGCCCCTGTATTGGTAATTTCCCATGGTTTGGGGTCTAATCGCCAAACCTTTGCCTATCTAGCGGAACATTTGGTGTCCTATGGGTTTGCGGTAGTGGTGCCGGAGCATCCCGGCAGTAATGCGGCTCAGTTGATGGCCTTGGCAACAGGTTTGGCGCGGGAAATTACACCCCCTCAGGAATTGGTGGATCGCCCCCTAGATATTCAATTTATTTTGGATCAATTGGAGGGGGAATATGGCGATCGCCTCAATCTCCAACGGGTGGGCATCGTGGGGCAATCCTTTGGGGCCTATACGGCCTTGGCCTTAGCAGGGGCAGAAATTAATGGCAGTGGTTTGGATCAGGTTTGTCCTAATGCTTTATTTGCCCTGAATCTTTCCCTCGTTTTGCAATGTGGGGCCTTAAGAATCTCGGCAGTTCCGCCTTTACGGGATGAACGCATCCAAGCAGTGATCGCGATTAACCCGTTAATGAGTCAAATTTTTGCCCCGGCCCAGTTGGGGGAGCTTGAGATCCCGGTGATGATTGTCACCGCCAGTGCCGATACGGTGACACCGGCTTTGGAGGAGCAAATTATTCCCTTTACAACATTGAAGATGAGCGATCGCTACCTGGTTCTCCTCCAACGGGGAACCCATTTTTCAACTCTAGGGGCCACTGATGATGATGCGGATTTACCGCCAGCGGTGTTAGGGCCGGATCCGCAAATTGCCCAAGCCTATACCCGTAGTCTCAGCCTCGCTTTTTTTGGAGCCTACATTGCCAACCAACCTGATTACCAAAACTATCTCGGCCCCCGCTATTTAAACCAAATTTCCCAAACGGCAATGCCCATCACCGTTGTTCGCCAACTGGATGCCTCCCAACTGCGGCGGCGTTAGGATCCCAGAATCGCTAAACCAGTCTTGCTACATCCTCCACGGACAAGGATAAAGCCTGAGCCACTTGCTCCACCGTTAAACCCATGGCCAGCAGTTGCGGAATGGCTTCCTGTTGGGTTTGTTCGGCGCGATCGGCCCGTTGGCGTTCCGTTTCCGCCCGTTGGCGTTCCGCTTCGGCCCGTTGGCGTTCCAGTTTAGCGAGTTCGCTCCCCGTGAGTAATAAATTCCCCCCGTTATCCCACCACCGTAACCATTGCTGGGCCTGATTTTGATAGCTCCCTTCCCATAGGCCGAGTTCGATGCTCAGGGGGGCGATCGCATAATGGCCTCGCTCATTGGGTTCTAACCGATAATAGCGACCATCTAGCCAGTGATAAACCTCTAATTCATGGGTTTGAATCAGATAAATTGCATAATAAGAAATGCGAATAATCTGCTCATACACCCAAAATTTCCCCGGCTTTTGGTTAACACCCCCCGGCAACCGGGAAAGGGGGGTATTGTCTCGTTCTTCTGTCCCATCCCCGCTCGCCAATTCAATGGCAATCAAGGGAGCCGTATATTCCCGCCAGAGCACATAGGAACGGCGATATTGGCCGTCTAATTGCGGGGGGACATTGGGAACGTAGAACCAATCCGGGGCTTCTGCTCCTCGTTCTGGTGGGTCAGTTTCCCGCCAATAAATGCCGCAATCCTGCCCAATGGCATATTGGCCATCAGGGTGAAGGGTTTGCAATGTGCTTTCTAGGGAATCAGTGAGCAGGATACTCTGGGGATGTTCTTGAAAGTTTTTCACAAACGTGCCGTCGGATTCAGGTAATTGCGTATGATCAGGAAAAGCAGGCGGGATGATCCGGTCTAAGCTTTGGGTCATGTCGATCCCCTTATGAAAGGACAGATATAGCAGTTTCTAGATCGATGAGGAATATCCTGAAGCCCCTCTCCCGCTGGGGTTTGGGGCAACCGTTCTCATAAGATAGGTTAAATCGGACAGGTCATATCCCCTGCTTTTTGCGAGAAGCGGAGATTTTCTCGATAATCCACCGGGCAATCAATCACCGCTGGCACATCATCGGCCAACGCCTTTTGGAGCGTCGGAACGAGATCCGCCGCCGACTCGACGCGATAACCCTTTAATCCCATGCTTTCCGCAAACTTGACAAAATCCGGATTTGTAAAGTGAATAAATGCCGATTCACCAAACTGATTCATCTGCTTCCATTCAATTAAGCCATAGCCCTGATCATTAAAGACCAACACCACAAAAGGTGTACCCACTCGCAACGCCGTTTCTAACTCTTGGCAGTTCATCATAAAGCCGCCATCCCCTGTTACTGCCACCACCTTGCGATCGGGATGCACCAACTTCGCAGCCAATGCCCCCGGAATCGCAATGCCCATGGCCGCAAACCCGTTGGAAATAAGGCAAGTATTGGGGCGATCGCAATGATAATGGCGAGCCATCCACATCTTATGCGCCCCCACATCAGAGATGACAATATCCTCCGGCCCCATCACCTGACGCAAATCATAAATAATCTTTTGGGGCTTCACCGGGAACCCCGTATCCTGAGCATATTCCTCGTAATCGGCAATTAAATCCGCCCGGACTTTCGCCGCTAAAGTTTGCGGTTTGCCGGTGCGATCAGCCCGCTTCGTAATTTCATAAAGAGAGTCCGTTAAATCCCCAATCACCTCCACCGTCGGGATATAACTACTATCCACTTCCGCAGGTGTAGCCCCAATATGAATAATCGGAATCTTGCTGTCAGGATTCCATTTTTTCGGGGAATATTCAATTAAGTCATAACCCACCGCAATCACCAAATCCGTTTGATCAAAGGCACAACTCACATGATCTCGCTGTTGTAATCCAATCGTCCAGAGAGAAAGGGGATGGGTATAGGGAATCACACCCTTACCCATAAACGTATTGACCACGGGAATATTTAATTGAGTCGCAAATTCCGTTAAAGCTTCGCTGGCATTGGCCCGAATTGCACCATTGCCCACCAAAATTAACGGATGTTTTGCCTTACAAATAGCCTCAGCGGCTCGGTTAAAACTGCGGAAAGAAGCATAGATCGCTTCTTGGCTATCCCGTTGGAGTGTAAAGGCTGCCCCCACCGGCATGGCAGCAATGTTTTCCGGCAAATCAATATGCACTGCACCGGGTTTTTCCCGCTGGGCCACTTTAAAGGCTTTGCGGATAATTTCAGCGGTATTGCTAGGGCGCACAATTTGGGTATTCCATTTGGTGACGGGGCTAAACATCGCCACTAAATCTAAGTATTGATGGGATTCAATGTGCATCCGGTCGGTTCCCACCTGGCCAGTAATCGCCACTAAGGGCGCTCCATCGAGGTTGGCATCAGCAACGCCGGTCATCAGGTTGGTTGCTCCGGGGCCGAGGGTAGAAAGGCAGACTCCCGCTTTCCCCGTTAGCCGCCCGTACACATCCGCCATAAAGGCCGCCCCCTGTTCGTGGCGGGTGGTGATGAATTGAATCGAAGAGGTGCGTAAGGCTTGGAGGACATGGAGATTTTCTTCTCCTGGCAAGCCAAAAACATATTCCACACCTTCATTTTCCAAACATTGCACCAGCAGTTCCGCTGTATTTAGCTCGCCTGTGATTTTTTGATGCCCGGAATTGGTTTTTGATGTGGTTTTTTCAGGGTTTTGCAAGGGTTTGTTGATCATAGTTTGTGGGTATTGTGATGATAATTTGTGAAATAATGGGAGTAGAAAGCTTGAGAGAGCAGTGATTAATAGGGAAGAGAGCGGGATTGAGTAAGTTAGATTTACGCAGGCAATGATGGGCAGTTTATTTACCTATTGCAGGGCAAATTGAGCCACTTCCTGGGGTGAATATTAAGATTTTCATACCCTAGGGTTTTTAGCGAATCCAAACTGTCTTAAGATTGACAAATTCATGAATTCCCTCTTTACCCAATTCTCGCCCATAGCCAGATCGTTTAATTCCTCCAAAAGGTAAGCGCGGATCAGATTTCACCATGCCATTAATAAAGACGGCTCCCGCTTCTAGATCGTTAATGAAGCGATCTTGTTCCGTGGGGTTATTCGTCCAGGCGCTGGCTCCTAACCCTAGGGGGGTGGCATTGGCAAGGGCGATCGCCTCCTCCAAATTTTTCACCCGAAACACCAAGGCCACAGGGCCAAAAAATTCCTCTGTTGCGCCGGGACTCCCGGGGGGAATATTGCTCAAAATCGTTGGGGGGTAGAAGTTCCCGACACCGGGCAGGAGTTCACCGCCGGTTAACACTTTGCCCCCTAGGGCGACGGTTTTTTGTACCTGTTCATGGAGTTCTTCCCGAATGGCTGCGGTTGCCAAGGGGCCCATATCGGTTTGATCATCGAAGGGATCGCCAATTTTGAGATTGCGGAAAATTTCCACCATTTGGGCTTCAAAGGTGGGGGCGATCGCCTCATGCAAAATAAACCGTTTGGCCGCAATGCAAGATTGCCCATTATTAATCAGCCGAGCCGAGGCAGCGGTGGTGACAGCCCGATCCACATCGGCGCTATCCATAACGATAAAGGGGTCGCTCCCTCCCAATTCCAACAGCGTTTTCTTAATTTCCCGACCCGCAGCGGCCGCCACGCGACTCCCCGCCAATTCGCTCCCCGTCAGCGTCACCGCTTGAATCCGTTCATCAGCGATGAGGGCTTCCGCTTGGGAGGCGGTGATCAGGAGGGTTTGGAACGCACCCGGGGGAAAACCAGCGGTGGTGAGGATTTCGGCAATGGCTAGGGCGGATTGTGGCACATTGGAAGCGTGTTTGAGCACCCCCACATTCCCCGCCATCAACGCCGGAGCGGCAAAGCGAAACACCTGCCAAAAGGGGAAATTCCAAGGCATCACCGCTAACACCACCCCCAAGGGCTGATAGCGCACATAGGCCGCCCTGCCATCACTTTCCCCTGGTTGGTCTTGGAGAAAAGCGGGGCCATGGTCGGCATAGTAACGACAAACTAAGGCGCATTTTTGCACCTCGGCGATCGCACTTTTATAGGTTTTGCCCATTTCGAGGGTCATCAGTTGGGCATAATCGCCACATTGTTGATCCAATAAATCGGCGGCCCGGTGGAGCCATTGGCTCCGTTGGGTGAATGTCGTCCGGCGATAGTCGAGAAATGTCGCCTGAGCAGTGGCTAAAGCCTGCTCAATTTCAGCATCAGTCAAAGCGGAAAAGGTTTTGAGAGTTTCCCCGGTTGCGGGGTTAATGGTCGCGATCGCCATTGCCTCTCCTCCTGTTAGGTTGGATACCTTTTAGTCTAAGGCCCCAGCGGATTAATTTTTTACGGAATGTATCTTTTTTTACATTTTTAAAATATCTTTAGATTTATTTGACCCCTCACCCTAAATCCCTCTCCCAGGTAGGGAGAGGGACTTTGCAGTTTAGCTGCCCTTTGGGAGAAAAGAGGATAGAGAAGAGAGGATAGAGGGCAATTGAGATTTCCTCCTCACTTCTCATTCCTCACTACTCACTTCTTCCATCGGAGAAGGGGCTGGGGGATGAGGGCGGATCAACGCTGGCCACAAATCAAACCAAAGCGAATTAACCCCTGATCATAACCCTGCACCATCAGCCGCAATCCGAGGGCCGCCGAAATCGCCTCCCCCCCCAACTGCATTAACCCCGTCACCGCCTGCCAAGCCAAGGCCGAATCAATCACCACATCCCAAAAGGGCGCAACCGCCGTAGACCAATCCTCACAGCGCAGATTTTTTAACCCCAAATCCTGAGCCATCTGCCAATAATCTGGCAAGGCCAGCACATAGGGCAGATGGTAAACCCGGTAAATTTCCGCCAAAAGGCCCCGCTCCTGGGCAGTAAGGGGGAAGCGATCGGTGGGGCGATGGCACCAGGTCGCCATTAGGAACTTACCGCCGGGCTTTAACACCCGGTAACATTCCCGCAAAAACTGCTCTTTATCGGGCATATGTTCGCCACTTTCCAGCGACCACACCAGATCAAAGCTCTGATCCGCAAAGGGCATCGCCAAGGCATCCGCCACTTGAAACTGCGCTTGGGGGGCTAATCCTGCTTCCCTCGCCCGCTCCTTGGCCCGGCCCGCTTGGATCGGACTCAGGGTGATGCCCGTGGCTTTGGCTTGGTATTTTTGGGCGAGATACAGCGTACTGCCGCCAATGCCACAGCCCACATCTAAGATATTTTGAGGGTTTTGGACATTACCCCAATAGAGTAATTCTTCAATTAAATCAATTTGGGCTTGACGGCGATCGCCCCGACACAGCCCCGACCGGCCATAGTAGCCATGGTGCATATGTTCACCCCAAACCGCTTCCCATAGGCCGCTGGTGGTGTCGTAAAAGCGGCGAATCTGTTCCGAGAGGGCTGTGGTCATTGTAGGCTTTGGATGGCAAGGGAGGGTGGTTAATAGTCTAGCCAGTTTCCGATTACAAAGTCTATGGCGTATGTTTTTGGCATTTCAATCCCCAGGGCCGATCATGTTGGAATTGGGCCCGATCGCAATTCGTTGGTATGGCTTTCTGATTGCCTGTGGTGTCGTTTTGGGTGTAACCCTCGCCCAATGGCTGGCCCAAAAGCGGGGCGTTGACCCCGATTTAGTGGGGGATTTGGTGATTTGGATCATCATTGGCGCAATTCCCGGAGCGCGAATCTACTATGTGGCCTTTGAGTGGGAGAACTACGCCCAACGGCCGGCGGAAATTTTGGCGATTTGGCATGGGGGGATCGCCATCCATGGCGCAATTTTAGGCGGATTAACAGCGGCCCTCCTGTTTACCACCTGGAAAAAAGTCTCGTTTTGGCCCCTCATTGACCTGATTGCACCGGGGCTAATTTTGGGCCAAGCCATTGGCCGCTGGGGCAATTTTTTCAACTCCGAGGCCTTTGGCCGCCCCACGGATCTGCCCTGGAAGCTGTTTATTCCCCGCCCTAGCCGGCCGCCGGAATGGGTCAATTTTGAATATTTCCATCCCACGTTCCTCTATGAATCCCTATGGAATTTGGGCGTGTTTGCCCTGCTGATCGGGTTATTTTTTTGGGGATTGCAACGGCCGGGACGGCTCAAAGTGGGAACGCTCATTTTTACCTATTTCATCGCCTACAGTCTGGGCCGGTTCTGGATTGAGGGGTTGAGAACCGATAGCCTCATGTTTGGGCCGCTGCGCATTGCCCAGATTATTAGCCTAGTGCAAATTGGTTTAGGGAGCTTGGGGCTATGGTGGCTCTACGTTTGGGGGCGCTCTCTCCCCGATGTTCCCTCTCAAGACCGGGGCTGAAACCCAAAATCTTTCTAAAGACGTTAAACTTATGTAACAAATACTGCTTTTTTCTTGACGAAAGCGTCCCAATATGGGTCAAACATTTTTACAGGTTGACACAATGCCAACAACACCTCAAACGTTTTTGCTCCCCGCCGTCCAACAGATCACCGCATTTTTTGAGGAAACCGCTGGCCATTGGCATTCCCAACGTCGCTACTACACGCTCGCCAGTGGCGAAACCCAAGAGGTGGAAAGTGAGATTGCGATCGCCTTTTTAGCCTCTGGCGCACCGGAGTTATTGCATTTAGCAGGTTTGCATCAGTTGGCGGATCCAGGGGCGATCGTCTGCGGGGCGCAAGTGTCCTGGGAGAGCACCTATCCTAACCAAAACCGCAAGCCGGTGAAGGGTTCGACGGTGTTCGGCGTTGCCGGTGAGCAGTTGTTGCGCGATCGCGGTTTTGCCACCTCCAAGCCGGTGACGGCGGCCTACCGTTTCCCTGAAGCGAAGACGCTCTGTTTACGCACATCCTATAACGGTTCGAGTTTTGAGGAGGAAATTAAGCTGATCGGCAGTCAGTACCGCACCCGGCAGACGATTATCGGTCGAGCGGGGGAAGAGGTGATGATTGGGCAGTATTTGGAGACGCGGTTGGTTTAGGGCATGGGCGGGATCCCCCCTGCCCCCCTTAAAAAGGGGGGTTCTGAATTTAACCCCCTTATGAAGGGGGTCGGCGTAGCCGGGGGGATCATGCAGCCTGAGGCGAAGTTTGATCCCCCCTGCCCCCCTTAAAAAGGGGGGTTCAAGAGTACACCCCCTTATTAAGGGGGTCGGCGTAGCCGGGGGGATCATGCAGCCTGAGGCGAAGTTTGATCCCCCCTGCCCCCCTTAAAAAGGGGGGTTCAAGAGTACACCCCCTTATTAAGGGGGTCGGCGCAGCCGGGGGGATCTCTAGCAGCATTGGGCGCAAAGATTATTACAAAAGATTACGAAAGTTGTTAAGCTCTTTTGCAACTTGGGAGCGATCGCCCCCCACCCATCCCCAGGCCGAAAAACTCCGTGATAGGATCCCCTCAACTAACCAGACTGTTATCACGCTAGAGGAGAAAGACCTTGGTACTTAGGGTTGCTGTTGTTGGATCGGGCCCGGCAGGATCTTCGGCCGCTGAGACATTAGCCAAAGCAGGCATTGAAACGTATTTATTCGAGCGGAAGCTAGACAACGCAAAGCCTTGTGGTGGGGCGATTCCGCTCTGTATGGTCAGCGAATTTGACCTTCCCCCGGAAATCATCGATCGCCGGGTGCGGAAAATGAAAATGATCTCTCCTTCTAACGTTGAGGTCAATATTGGCCACACGCTCAAGGATGATGAATATATCGGGATGTGCCGTCGGGAAGTCCTCGACGGCTTTTTGCGCGATCGCGCCGCCTCCTTAGGGGCTAACTTGATTAACGGCACCGTTTATCAGTTGGATATCCCCACGAGCGATCGCGATCCCTACACGCTCCATTACGCTGACCATTCCAGCGGCAGCGCCACCGGAGAAATGAAAACCCTCAAGGTGGATCTCGTCATTGGGGCGGATGGGGCCAACTCCCGCATCGCCAAAGCCATTGATGCTGGGGACTATAACTATGCGATCGCCTTCCAAGAGCGCATCCGTCTCCCGGAAGACAAAATGGCCTATTACAACGAACTGGCGGAAATGTACGTCGGTGACGATGTTTCCCCCGATTTCTACGCTTGGGTCTTCCCCAAATATGATCACGTCGCCGTCGGTACCGGCACGATGAAGATCAACAAAGCGAAGATCAAGCAACTCCAAGCGGGGATTCGCACCCGTGCTGCCAAACGGTTAGAAGGCGGCGAAATCATCAAAGTGGAAGCCCACCCCATCCCCGAACATCCCCGCCCCCGTCGCGTAGTCGGTCGCGTTGCCCTCGTTGGCGATGCCGCTGGGACGGTGACGAAATCCTCCGGAGAAGGGATTTATTTCGCGGCGAAATCCGCCCGGATGTGTGCAGAAACCATCGTCGCCACCAGCAACAATGGTCAACGCATCCCCACGGAAGCGGATTTGAAATCCTACATCAAACAATGGGATAAGCAGTACGGCATGACCTATTTGGTGTTGGATCTGCTCCAACGGGTGTTTTATCGCACCGATGCCACCCGCGAGGCCTTTGTGGAAATGTGCGCCGATGAGGATGTGCAACGGCTGACGTTTGACAGCTACCTCTATAAAACGGTGGTTCCGGCCAACCCCCTGATCCAAATGAAGATCACGGCAAAAACTATCGGCAGTTTACTGCGGGGTAATGCGTTAGCGCCTTAGGCGATCGCCCCTTCAGGCTCCATCCTATCAAACCGGCGGAAGGTTCACCTCCTGCCGGTTTTTGCCTGGGTGAGGGGGTTATTCCTGGCATAATTAAGGATCGCGGTCAGCTATAATTGATGATGTGTAATCACACATTCAGTCTTAAAAATTATGAGTTTAACGCCTGCGTTAATGAGCCGAATTACCCAAAATCCTGGTCAATGTGGGGGTCGTCCCTGTATTCGTGGGATGCGAATTCGAGTCACGGATATTTTAGAAATGTTGGCTGAAAATGTTGGCATTCCTGAAATTTTAGAAGATTTTCCAGATTTAGAAGTAGCAGATATTCAAGCTTGCTTAGTCTTTGCAGCAAGACGTACTGATTTTCCTAGACTAAGCGCGTGAAAATTTGGATCGATGCTCAACTTCCGCCGACATTGGCAAGTTGGCTGACAGAAACCTTTGATTTAGAAGCGAGTGCATTGCGAGATTTAGGCTTGCGCGATGCTCAAGATATTGAGATTTTTGGAGCGGCACGGGATGAAAATGTGGTGATTATCACGAAAGATAGTGATTTCATCGATTTGGTCTGTCGTTTAGGATCGCCTCCTCAAATTTTGTGGCTAACTTGTGGCAATGTCACTAACCGCAATTTGCGACAATTGTTAATGGCGACTTTACCGAATGCGTTAGAGCAATTGCAGCAGGGAGAAATGATTGTGGAAATTACAAATACGCCTTAATTTCCTCTAACCAGGTTTGGATGGTGGGGAAGGCTGATGTGGGGGTTGTCTTTGTCTGCGTGGGATGTGCATTTGAGTCACACCTATTATGGTGGATTCAGATTAGGGTCAAAGGGATTGCACAATGGTAATTCAGGCAATCGTTTGAAGTCATTTACATTTCTCGTCATCACATGGGCAGCGCAGTGTAATGCTGTTGCGGCAATGAGGGCATCGGGTAGCTTGAGGCGGTGTCGCCGTCGTAGTTGAATCGTCCGATCTTCAATTGGGGGTAATATTGGCACTTGTTCAAATTGGATTAACAAATCTGAAATGATGGATTCTTCTTCGCTGGATAGCTCTGGGAAACTGAGCAATTCAATACGCACAATGGAGGAAATGATCACCTCATTTTGACTCAGAAATGTTTCTGAGAAAATTGGCAATATTGCTGATTCTTCAGCTAAGTAGTCAATAAAGATGTTGGTGTCGTAGAGATATTTCATCGTTCCCACTCCTGACGGACTGTTTCGAGATGGGCAAGCATTTGATCGCGCTTATTTTTTAGCAATCCTTTTGCTCTGATGATTTTGCCATAGTCCCGCTGCCACAGTGATAGGACTGAAGGAGGGACATCCACAGTGATAAATTCTTCGTTTTGGTCGATTAAATACTGTTTGGGAATTTTAATGATAGGCATGGTTTTTATTGGGGATGTTTAAAGTTCTTCTAGCCAGGTTTCAATGGCGGATATCAGATTCGGCTGATTGGGGGGGAAGCCTTTGAGGGGGCTTCTAGGGGTTGGTCGGTGAGGAATGCTATGGCTATGGTGTCGGTGAGTTGTTGGCAAAGGGTGATGAGTTCTGGGGTGGGTTTTGTCGGGGTGGAAAATGTTTCGCCGCCGAAGAGGATGGCGCTGTGGGGGAGGAAGTGGGGCATGTTTTAGGGTTTTGATGTGGCGGCGCATTTCTGGCGGGGGTGGCGGATTCCGGGGGGGCTTCCTCTGCGAGAGAGGCTATGTTTCTGGTTTATCCGTGCTTTCTAAGCCTAACCATAAGCGTAAAACTTGTTCAAGTTGTGACAACTGCTCTGGATCTAATTCCCCTAATTTTTTCAGAAGTTTTGCATGAGGAATGGTAATCAGGTTTTGTGCGTCAAAAACTCCTGGTTTTAGAAACCGGGTTTTAATCTCTACTTCAAAACGTGAACCTCTAGGACTGGTGGTGTGTGGAATCAATGTTGTTAATGCTCTATCCTGCATGAGGGCAGGAATACTCACCACAAGACAGGGCCTAACTTTGGCGGTGTAACCTAAATCGACAAGCCAGACTTCTCCCCGGTTAGGACTACTCATGATCTGCCTCTTGCTCATCTAAGGCTAAAAATAGTTCTTCTGCATTGAGGACTAAATCTTCCTCTGTCAGGGGGGGAACGTCAAAATTGATAATGCGCTTGAGTATTTCTACTGCGATCGCCTGTTGTTCTGTAGTTGGCAAATCATCAAAGTTTTTGAGAATCTCTTGAGCTAGGGTATTCATTACCAAAAATTAGGTTTTAAGGTCAATTTTAATTTTATTCTAAGTTTGGAACTTGGCGTGGGGTTCAGAAACCGGGTTTTTAGCAAAATTTCTGATTTGTAGCAGAAACTGTCGCAGAAACCCGGTTTTTCAAATTTCCTCTAACCAGGTTTGGATGGCGGGGGTGAGGTTGGGTTGATGGGTGAGGGAGGGGTATTTTTTATCTTTCTAGGTTTTGTAGCCATTGGATGATGGTTGGGATCAGGTTGGGGTCGTTTTCGAGGAATTGGGGGAGTGGGCAATTGGGGAGGGGTTGGGGGAGGATGAGGGCGATGGGGGGATGGCTGAAGCGGGTGAGTTGGTTGAGTATGCCGAGATCGAGGTTTTGGGGGGGTGGGTTGGTGGGTTGTTGGTGGAGGATGAGGGCGATTTGATGGTTGCTGAGTTCGTCTTCGCAGTAGGCTTGGAGTTCGGGGATGGTGCGGGGTTTGTCGGGGATGGGGGGGCAGTCTGCTTTTTTGAGGGTGGTGTAGATTTGGAGGGCGGGGTTGGTGGGGTCGCTGAAGCGGTTGGTGTCGATGCAGATGATTTGGTGGTTGGTGGGGTTGGTTTGGTTGAGGATTTGGGGGAGGAGGGTGAGGTTCTGATGTTGGGTGAAGGGGGTGGGGCCTGTGGGGGTGTTGTTTTCGATTTCGGGGTGGGGGGTGGTGGGGGGATTGTGCCAGGCTTGATAAAAGTCGGGATAGGGGAGGTTTTCGGCACAGTTCCAGAGGACTTCGTAGGATGCTTCAAATCGCCTAAATTTGTTTTGGTAAACTTCATCGCTGAGGTTGTGCTTTAATGCGGTAACGACCCCTGCATACTGTTGGCGTGTGGTGAGAATTTCCTCTAACTTTCTTGTTGTATTGATCCAGGTATCTTCTTTCTCGGTAGTAGCGATGAGATTGAGCAAGACGGTGATCGCATCTAGATTTCCTGGATCGATTTTCCCTAAACTTTCGGCTACCCACCTACGGATGGATTCATCCTCAGTGGTTTGAATAATTTGGAGCAACCCAGCAATGGCATCGGGATTTCCTGGGTCGATTTTTCCTAAACTCTCTGCCGCCTGCCTACGGGTAGATTTATCCTCACTGGTGCGGATAACTTGAAGCAACTCAGCAATGGCATCGGGATTTCCTGGGTCGATTTCTCCTAAACTCTCTGCCGCCCACCTACGGGTAGATTTATCCTCACTGGTGCGGATAACTTGGAGCAACCCAGCGATCGCATCGGGATTGCCTTGTCCAATTTTCTCTAAACTATATGCCGACTGCCTACGGGTAGATTTATCCTCACTGGTGCGGATAATTTCGAGCAACCCAGCGATCGCATCGAGATTTCCTTGTCCGATTTTCCCTAAACTCTTTACCGCCTGCCCACGGATATATTTATACTCAGCGGTGCGGATAATTTCGAGCAAGCCAGCGATGGCATCGGGATTTCCTTGTCCAATTTTCTCTAAACTGTATGCCGCCTGCCAACGGGTAAGTTCATCCTCAGTGGTGGCGATGAGATTGAGCAAGGCGGTGATTGCATCAGGATTTCCTGGATCGATTTCCCCTAAACTCTCTGCTACCCATCTACGAGTAGATTCATCCTCAGTGGTGGCGATGAGATTGACCAAGGCTGCGATTACCTCTGGATTTCCTGGGTCAATTTCCAATAAAGCAATTGCTACCGACCTCCGAGTAGATTTATTCTCAGTAGTGGCAATAAGACTGATGAAAACTGCGATCGCCTCTACATTTCCTGGGTCAATTATTCCTAAACTATATGCTGCCCACCCCAGGGTATCTTTATTTTCAGTGGTGGCGATGAAATTGACCAAGACTGCTATGGCGTCTGGATTTCCTTGTCCGATTTCCTCTAAATCGCGGATCACCCGCCTCCTGGTATATTCATTCTTAGCAGTGCCGATGAAATTCGCTAAGGCTGCGATTGCTTCTGAATTGCCAGGATCGATTTTCTTTAAGCTTTCTGTTGCCTGAAACCGAGTAGATTCATCCTCAGTGGTGGTAATGAGATTAACTAAAGCTGTGATTGCCTCTGGATTTCCTTGTCCGATTTCTCCTAAATTGTGTATCACCCGCCTCCTGAAATATTTGTCTGGGCAATTCTGAAAAATTGCAATCAGTTCTATAATTACCAGTGGTCGAATGGTTTCATGTATTGCCTTTTTTGCCACTTCTTTGATTGGGTCTAAAAAGATTAGCCATTCTTGTTTTTCAGGATTGAAGTCACCAAAACTGCACTTCAGGATCTGCTGAACAATTTTGGACGCTAACGAACAAGCCTTAAACTGATTAATCCCAGCAGCGGCTAAAAAATAGGCTTGATATCCATAAAAATCTCTAACCCCATCCTTAAATTCAACCAACGCCCCAATAAACCCCTCCTTCTTCTCCTCCCCAATATCCCCACGCCCCAACCAAAACAAAATCACCTGCTTCCACTGCTTCTCAAAAATCCGATACGCCTTCCCCACCACCGGACGATCCACATGATCCTTCGGCAGAAAATAACCCCAATCCTCCACCGCCAACGCCGCAAAATACTCCTGAAACGTCCCATGGTAAAACGCAAAAATAAAATCCCCCCGCCCATCCCGACCCACCCGATTCAACCACCCCAACCGCAACGCCAAACAAGCCAACGAAGACTCATCCAACTCCTCCCCCAAATACTCCTCCACCAAAACCTGCGATAACCGAAACCGCTCCTGAGGCAAATTAAACGCCGCCTTCGCCAACTCCCCCAACTCCCGATTCAACTCCCGCTTTAACTGCGTGATCGTCATACCACAACACCGAGCATGATCCCGCAACACCTGCAAATTCCGATTCCACCCATACATCTTGCGCAGATAGCGATCATATAACTCCGCCTGAGTCTCCGGCAACGACAACCCATCCCAAGTCATACACAACAACGTCAAACGCAAAGGATTCCGCACCAAATCAACAAGATGCTCCCGCCCCGGTTCCCGGAGAGCCGCAATCAAAGCATCCGCAGTCGAACTTGAGTTTTTCATGGCATTCTTGTTTGAGACATTCAAAAATAGCAACTATGGCTCTGCATCAACAGGATTGATTAACGTTAGATTAGCAATCCAGCGAAAATCATCGATATTTCGGGTTACTAACGTTAGCTGATGTGTTAACGCCGTTCCAGCAATAATAGCATCGCCAAGCGTCATGCGTCGTTGTTGTCGTAAGCCAACAGCTTGGCTTAAAACCGCTTGGGAAATCGGTAAAACCTCAACCGCTTCAAAAAACGCCTCAAAATAATATCGTTGCGGTTCCGTGAGTTGGTGATATCCCAATACCTCTAAATAACTAAGGGCAGATACCACAGGCGATCGCACGGCAATCAACTCCCGCAATTGTGGGTATTGCGGCTGTGCAGCATAGATAATAATGTTGCTATCTAAAAGCATAGTTTATCGTCCAGGCAATGAGCGATCGCACCGCATTTCCTGTTGCCAACCTACAGGATCAATTCCCTCAAATGCGTTAGCAGTGGCAAGCTGTTCTAAAATCTCAGACATCCTCTGTCCCCGTGTTTTTAGGATTGGATCAACATCGTTTTCTAAAACCGTGACATACACCTGTAAACGTTCATTCTCAACGCTAGGGCGATCATCAATCCACTCCAAACGCCCATTTTGTAAAAAAGCCTTAAACGTCCTTAACATTGTAATTTGCTCCTGTTTATATCCTAAAAAGTTTGTTTTCTTGTTTCATTTTAATCAGTTTTGGCAAAGAACCGTCGGATAAAATCTTCCATCTGATCCACCTCAAAAGGTAAATTTCGATACACATCAAACCCCGAAAACGCATTTTGATCCGCCTCCCACACATTCACCCGACAAGTAATGATCACCCTTGCTGCCCCGATCCATCCGTCCAAAAGTTGGGACACATGGGGCCGTTCAATCCGGGCAACCATTTCATCCAAACCATCCATCAATAACCAGAGATGCTCCTTGTGATCCTGGAGAGAAGTCATTGCTCCATCAGCCCCCGCCACTTTCAGCCATTTTTCCAGATAATCAATCAAAGTCGGTTCCGTAAATCCAGCCAACTCAATCCAAATCGGAATCCCCAATTCTTCATCGATAATCCAATCAGCGATCGCCTGTAACCGCGTCGTTTTGCCTGACCCCGGTTCCCCAATCACCGCAATCCTGCGCCCCTGACTTTGGGGACTTTTCCCCTGCCGCAAAACCTGATTAAAAAACTCAGCCTCAGCGATCGGCGTAAGGGTCTCTACTTCCCTTTCTGACCCTGGCTCATCTCCCGCCTGACCCGGTTGCCGTTGCTGAGGTTGGCGACGCTCCACCAATGCCAACGGCACAGGCACATAAACATCTACCCGCTTAAATGCCGGATTAGCCGTTAATACCTTGCGGTTCGCCAACATTAACTGAGCAATGGCCCGCCAATCCGCCAGCGTCAAAGATTTAGGCTTGAGCAGATCAACCAACTTTTGCACATTTTCATCCGTCCGATTAATCACTCCAACCATATCATTCATCGTCAACGCCATCCCCGTCAAACCACTATTAATCATCGGCAAATACTCCAACTCAAAAGCCCGATAAGCCCGATCATTCCCCTTCATTTCCTCCACAAAATGAGCATAGATCCGCCCAAATAACTGCGTTTTGATTTGCGCTTGATAATCCGTCGGCACATCCGCAATCCCTCGGAAAGCCTCAGTAATTAATTTCGAGGCCAACGCCTCAACCCCCTCCGACTCCCCATGGGACAACAACAACGCCTCAATTTCCGCCGTCGTTCCCAACGGCGAAGCAATATCCGCCACATCCTTGGCCTTTTGTACCTGAGCAATCTCCCCTTGCCATTGCTCAATCTGTCGATCTATTTGAGTTTTCATATACAGCCGAAAAGACTGCATTTTTCCCTCCCGATACTCCATGGCAATTTCAATCAAAGCATTCAAGTAAGCAACCTTGATCGCCTTCTGGAGATCGTGATTCATCGGCCTTTGCTGCCTTTGAAACTTCCGCAATAACTGAGGGGCATCAATCGGCCCCGTCACAACATTGATCAACACCGGCAAAAGAATCATCGATACAGGCTCAATCATCGTCCTTCAAACTCCTTTACCCTAGTTTTGGCAGAGTATTCCCCTCAACCTCCCTCTAGAATAACCGATCATCACCATAGTATTCCCTCAAACCCAACCCAACCATGGCCTCCAGCGATGACAACACCCTCGAAACCGTCCAACCCCCATACCAAATCCAACAACATGAATTTCTTGTTAAGAAGAATACAGCAATGGGGAGGGCGATCGCAGGATTATCGGTTAAACTATAGCCTAATACTAGCTCATTTCCCGACTCAACTTAATAATTTCGATTGACCATCAACCAATCAAAGGGTAACAATATGCAAATAGCTCTTGAACAATTAGTCATTCCTCCCGGCCGGCAACTTTTAATCAAAGATATTAGTTGGCAGATGTACGAAGACTTACTAGCGGATTTGGGAGAAAAACGGGGTTCTCGCATTAATTACAGTCAAGGAATCTTGGAAATCATGACACCATTACCGGAACATGAAGACGATAAAGTGATTATTGGTAATCTAGTGGAGATTCTGCTAGAAGAACTTGATATTGAGTTCAGAAATTTGGCTTCGACGACCTTTAAAAGTCAAAGCATGAAACAAGGAATTGAAGCTGACCAATGTTTCTATATCGAAAATGAAGCAGCAGTTCGAGGTCAAAAGCGCATTGATTTAAGTACAGACCCGCCTCCAGATTTGGCGATTGAAATTGATATTACATCTCGGACTCGATTTGATAATTATGAAAGTCTGGGAGTCGGGGAACTTTGGCGTTTTAACGGTACAAGCTTGGAAATCAATGTACTGCAAGATGGTGTTTATTTTCAATCTGAGCAAAGTCCTCATTTTCCTGGACTTTTTTTAACACAAATCATTCCTGACTATCTAGAACGGAGTAAAGTCGAAGGCAGGAATAAAACCATGAAAGCGTTTCGAGCTTGGGTTAGGGATCAAATTTAGAGGAGCATGAATCCCGAAACGCCTCGTGTTCCGGTGAGGCTAACCCCGCCTGTAACGTCTGTAAAACCGCAGCGAGATTATTTGCCAACAATTGCGGCCGGTTTAGCCATAACCCTGGAAAGATACGACTGCGTAAAATGCCCTGCTCATCGGGGGTCAGTGGCTCATAAACCCCCTCCTCCCATACAAACCAAAGGAATTCCTGCTCAAAAATCTGCCAAACCAGATACTCCCGCACGCCATTGCGCTGATAAACCCGCTGCTTCGCGCCTAAATCTAGCGCCCCACTACTGGCGGCAATCTCCACCACCAACTCCGGCGCACCCTGAATATAGCCCTCTGGACTGATTTGGGAACCCCGCCCCGGAATCAATAACACGCCATCCGGCTGAAACTCATTCTCGCTATCTAATCGCACCGTCGGCTCGATGCCAATTTCTGTCGGTGGTGTAGCCACCTTATACGTCCAGAGCAAGCCCATTAAATCCGCATGGGGCTTGGCATGGGAGGTAAACCGGAGGGGTGAGGCCATATAAACAACTCCTTCAATGAGTTCAGCTTTTTGATGATTGGGCATGGCGGTATAACGGCGCTCAAACTCGCGGTAACTGAGGCGATCGCCATTTTCTAAAGGAGGATGGGCCTGCGGGTGAAGTTGCATAGGATCAACCGAAGAAGAGAGGAAAACACCTTTATTATAAAGAGCCATGGGGGAGGCGATCGCCCCCCAAAATCCCCCAAAATCCCAAGGAATCCCATCCATGGGGTAGGATCGCCAAGATACTCCTACTGTTGATTTTCCCGATGCCCGCCGATTCCGACGCTGAGTTGTCCCCTGCTCCTGCTCATCCTGCTCCTGAGGCTAAACCGTCGGTTTCAGAGCCGGAACCAGCCCCCGCTGACTCCCAACAGCAGACCAAAGCCATTGCCCTCAAAAACCCCCAAGCCCAAGTCCGCCTCAGCCGCAAAGATACCGTCGTGCAGGTGTGGCTCCCCGACCCCGATCAAACCCCCACCCATTGGCTGGAAATTTGGGATCGCCTCAAGCAGCGGCTTAGTACAGGGGAACGGTTTTGGCAGGCGGGGACGGTGGCCCATTTGTTGGCGGGGAAACATTTGCTTGATGGGCGACAGTTGCAGGCGATCGCCGAAGCCCTCGCCCAAGCTCAGTTAGATCTGCGCACCGTTGCCACCTGTCGCCGCCAAACCGCCGTGGTGGCAGCGGGGGCCGGCTATTCCGTCGAGCAAACCTTGCCCCAAACCACGGCGGCGGCTCCGGTGGAGGGATCGGCGGAAACCTGGGCCGAACCCCTTTATTTAAAATCGACAGTGCGATCGGGCATTGAGGTCAGCCATCCGGGGACGGTGGTGGTGTTTGGGGATACGAACCCCGGTAGTGAAATTATTGCGACGGGGGATATTTTGGTTGTGGGGCGGCTGCGGGGCATTGCCCATGCCGGAGCCGAGGGGAATCGCGCCTGTCAGATTTTTGCCCTCAAAATGGAGGCGGTACAGTTGCGGATTGCGGAGGCGATCGCCCGTCCCCCCGCCACCCCCATCGATCAGCTTTATCCCGAAATTGCCTATATCACTGCTAACGGTATTCGTTTAGCCCCCGCCCCCAACTTCTTTAAAACCCATTCTTTTTCTATGGCCACCGAAAGTTGGGTAGAATCTCCCTGAGGTCATCCGCAAGGATTCCAGCAATCGCCGTGGGTATTACCCCCCGTTATCGACTGAAACTTTAATGGCTGATGGGCTAATTTTGAAACTGTTATGACTCGAATTATCGTTGTCACCTCTGGGAAGGGGGGTGTGGGCAAAACCACCACAACCGCGAACCTCGGCACAGCCCTGGCAAAACGGGGCCACAAAGTCGCCCTCGTGGATGCGGATTTTGGCCTGCGCAATCTGGACTTATTGTTGGGTTTGGAAAATCGGGTGGTCTATACCGCTGTGGAGGCGATCGCCGGGGAATGTCGTTTAGAGCAGGCGTTGGTTAAAGATAAACGCCAGCCCACCCTTGCCCTCTTACCGGCGGCCCAAAACCGCAACAAAGAGGCCGTCACCCCAGAGCAGATGAAAAAGCTCGTCCTCGCCCTCCAAAAAGCCTTTGACTATATCATCGTCGATTGTCCGGCGGGGATTGAGTTGGGGTTCAGGAATGCGATCGCCGCCGCCAAGGAAGCGATTATCGTCACCACCCCCGAAGTCACCGCTGTCCGGGATGCGGATCGGGTGATTGGTTTACTCGAAGCCAACGATATTCGCAACATTCGCCTGATTGTCAATCGGATTCGCCCGGAAATGGTAGAAATGCAGGACATGATGAGCGTCGATGATGTCCTTGAAATCCTGGCCATTCCCCTGTTGGGGGTGATTCCCGATGATGAGCGGATCATCACCGCCAGTAATCGCGGTGAACCCATTGCCCTCAGCCAAGAGCGGGCTTTACCGGCGATCGCCTTCAGCAACATTGCCCGCCGCTTAGACGGGGAAGAGGTTCCCTTCTTGGATTTGATGGCGGCCCATAACACGCTCCTGAACCGGATTCGTCGCTTTTTCCGCAATTAATCAACGCACTGGTGAGAGTTCATGGTTAAACCCCTTTGGGATCAGCTTAATCGGCTTTTGGGGCAACTGTTTCACCGTCCCTCGGTGGATAGTCGCAGTGCCGCCAAGCAACGGTTAAAGCTCGTGATTGCCCACGATCGCGCCGGTCTCAGTCCGGAAATGCTCGAAGCCATGCGCGAGGAAATTCTCGCGGTGCTATCGCGCTATGTGGATATTGATTCTGCTGAATCGGAATTTGCCCTCACCAGCGATTCCCGCACCACCTCCCTTGTGGCCAATTTACCGATCCGCCGGGTGCGGCAAACAGCGGAGGAAGTCGCGATGAGAGCGGTAGAGGAAGAAAAGGGGGCCGTTGAAGATTTAAACCTGACCTTAACCCCCGAAACTCCCACCGCAGACTTAAGCGACGAACTCCCCCCAGAACCCACTCCAGAAGAACCCGCCATCACCCCTGAACCGGAAGGGGAAGAGGCATTAGCCACAGAAGCAGTCCCCCCCACCA
>NZ_JAYGHW010000024.1:0-23663 GCF_034932185.1 Spirulina sp. CCNP1310
GGAGAATGTGCCAAAGGTGTTAAAGCATAGGTGTGCGTACCTGAATGGGGCACTGACGGCTTAATTGGATTACAATCATATACTTGGTCTGAGTAATTATACTCATCTCCTAACTGAGATGTACCCTGTTCGGCAGCAATACTATCCCAAATTGCTTGCACCAGAACGATGCGATCCTCAACACTTAAAGCTGTAATTTCATTCAGCGTAGTCGCAATATCCATACAGACTCCTCAAAGTGAGATAATTGTATGATAACCCTGATCAAGAAACCTTGCCCACAACGTCATTACGATTTACTCCCCTTCACTTGCAGCGATCGCAACCGATTCAAAACCGCTGCCAACTCAAATCGGCGGAACCCCACATAATCCCCAGAAGGATAGGGGGCAAAGGCATCAAGCCCCTGATCAGCTATTACCGCCATCAGTTCATCTAACAAAGCGGGTAACGTTTGGGAGCCTAAACGGTTTTGACCATAAACCAGAGCAGCAGCGATCGCCCGCAATTGTCCCGAATTCACCACCTGCGCCACCGCCCCTAAATCAATATCTGCTGTTCCTAAGGTAATTCCATCTACGCCTTGAACTTTAATATTCACATCCCGTTTTCCCCGTTTGGGATCAATGCTAACCGGGAGGGGAATGCGGGGGGTGATGGGGCCAAAATGGGGGCTACCTTCGGGGGTGCGCTCATTGGGATAAGCGGCCGCAATTTCCTTCGCCTGAATCGTTACATCCACCGGCCGAAACTGATCCAATGCAATCACCCGATCCGCCACTTCAAAATAATCCCCACTCCCCCCCATTACCAACAGCGTTGAAACCCCATGCTCCTCCCACAGTTGGCGAATTTTATCGATTAGGGGAGTGATTGGTTCTTTATCTTTGGCGATTAATTTTTGCATCCGGCGATCGCGAATCATAAAATTCGTTGCCGCCGTATCCTCATCCACCAGCAACACCTTGGCCCCCGCTTCCAAAGCCTCAATTAAATTTGCGGCTTGGGACGTACTGCCGCTGGCGTTCGTAGTAGAAAAAGCGGTGGTAGATTGCCCTTGGGGTAAATGATTAATAAAGGGGGAAATGTCCACCCCAACAACGGAACGGCCATCTTCGGCGCGAATCTTCACCGCCCGCCCATCGGTGACAACGGCTTCCCGCCCATCCCCCGGAATGTGGGGATAAATGCCCAATTCCATCGCCTGTAATAGCGTCGATTTGCCATGGTAGCCACCGCCGACGATGAGCGTGATCCCTTGGGGGATGCCCATACCTTCGATGGGGCCGCTATTGGGGGCCGTCAACGTCACTGCTAATTCTGGGGGAGATTGAAAGGGAATCGCTTCTGCTAAGGGGCGCGGGTCAACACCGCTACGGCGAGGGAGGATCGCCCCATTGGCCACAAAAGCCACCAAGCCGCGATCGCCCAATTGCTCCTGCAACGCCAGATGATCCTCGATGGTTTCAATATGGCGGCTAACATGACTCAGTTTAAACGCTGGGGCCAAGAGGGATCGCTCCACCAACTCCGGTACATCCTCACAGAGCAACGCCGCCGCCATCCGCCCTAAAATCCGCCGCCCTTGGGCCGGTAGCCCGACGGTAAACCGGGATTCAAGGTTGCCCTGATCGATATTAATCGCGGTTTGGGCGATCGCCTCTTGCCCCACCTGTAAAATTTGCATCAAGCCACTTTTCCCACTGCCCCGATGGCCACTGAGATCCCGCGCCCTCTCACCAAAAGCCCGTAACAGGTAATCTTCCAGGGCCAACCGCCGCACCGGATTCGACCACAGGGCCGCCGGCCATTGGGCGATCGCCGCCGGAACTTCCACCCGTACCCGACTGGGAGCCGCAAAGGGGTCGCCCTGAACATGATCAATCCAGAGAGTAAAATCCCCAAAATCATAGCGGCCCTTAATGCTTTTATAGGCCCCATAACTAGCCCCGTCTAGTTTATGGAGGGTTTGGTGCAGGGTTTGAACAGTGGTCATAAACGCTTGCTAATAGGGGCCGAACATTTGATTGCCGGGGGATTCAGGATCGTTGCTATAGAAAAAATCATCCATCGCTTGGGTGATATCTTCTCGGTTTAAGAAGCCATCGCCATCCCCATCCAGGCGGCTAAAAATTGCCGGTACATAAATGGGGGAAACATGGTAAACCCGCAACAGGTTTGCCCATTCATCTTGGCTCATTTTTTGATTGCCATCTTGATCAAAAACATCAAAGACTAAAGCCGTCAGCGATCGCACCCGCTCCTGATACTGCTTTTCATCCCCCAGCACGCCCTCGTAATACACAAACCATTCATCGAGGGAAATTTTGCGATCGCCGTCGGTATCGGAGGCTTTTTGCAGACATTGCCACTCTTGGGAGAACTGATTAAACAGGGTTAACCCCTTAGGTGATCGCGCACTCCAATTGGCGATCGTCGCCAGTTGCTTGGCCACGTTATCAAAATCTTCCCCCACAATTAGACCGTCACAATCCGCATCGTACATACTGAACAACTTCATCAGTTTGCGTTGTTGAAAATCTGTGAGCATGAAACCCGTCCTTCCTGAATGTTGCCTTGATTGTAGCCTTGATCCTCACCCCTGATCGATAGGTAATTTGGTGTGCTTCTATAGCCATTGCCTATCCCTTCACGCCGCTGGCGGCGGATGTGGGGATAATATACCGCTGAACGAAGAGGAAGAGTAGGAGGATCGGCGCAATGGAAATCACCGAACCGGCGGCGATCAACCGCCAATCGAGGGAAAAGGCGCTGGCTAGATTGGCTACACCGAGGGGCAATGTGTAGTATTCGGGACGATCCACAACGATTAAGGGCCACAGAAAATCACTCCAGGCCCCGATAAACACAAAAATCGCCAACGTCACCAACGCCGGCCGCACTGCCGGGATCATGACGTGCCACCACAGGCCCAATTCCGTACAGCCATCAATGCGGGCGGCTTCTTCCAATTCCTTGGGAACCCCTTGGAAGGCTTGACGCAACAGGAAAATGCCAAAGGCGGAGGCGATCGCCGGAAAGATAATCCCTAAATAGGTATTCCGTAGCCCCAACTGCACCGTCAACACATAGAGGGGAATCATCACAATCTGAAAGGGGATCATGATTGTGGAAACGACGGTGGCGAAAATCAGATCCCGGCCTTTGAAGGAGAGGCGGGCGAGGGGATAGGCGGCGAGGGAGCAAAACAGCAAGTTTAGCCCGACGGTGAGTGTGGCAACGATGACGCTATTGGTGAGGTATCGGCCAAAGGGGTAGGTATCCCAGACGGTGCGGAAGTTGGCGAAGGTGGGGGATTTGGGGATCAGTTGGGGGGGAAAGCTGAAAATTTGCTCGCCAGGAGATTTTAAGGAAGTGCTGATCAGCCAGAGGAGGGGGAAGAGCATTAAGATGGCGATCGCCAACAGTAGGAAATAGGTGCTAACGGTTTTCAGGGTTGAGTTTTGCATGGCAGAGGAGGGGAAGATCCCCCCAACCCCCCTTAAAAAGGGGGGCTTTTGGGTTGGGGGCTTTTGGGTTGGGGGCCGGTTTCGGTGTGGAAGCCGGTGAGGGGTTGATCCCAGGGATCATGGGGAATCTGATCGAGGAGGGCGAAATCAAAGAGGATGCCCCAAGTGGGAATGTTTTGCCAAGCGGGTTGGCTCAACATCCGGTCATAATAACCGCCCCCATAGCCTAAACGGTAGCAGGTGCGATCGCCCCCCACACAGGGCAAAAGGATTAAATCCACTTCAGCAGGGAAAAGTTGGGGCCATTGGGGATCGGGTTCGAGAATGCCATACTGGCCCGGTTGAAGGCTATTCCCCCCTTGCCAACGATGCCATTGCAGATCAGAACCTACACAACGGGGTAAACCCCAAGTGATCCCTAGGATTTGGAATAAGGGGGTTAAGTCTGGTTCTTGGCGAAAACTTTGGTAGGCGCAAACCGTTTTAGCTTGTTGTGCTTGAAGGAATTGGCCTAAATGGCCACAGAGGCGATCGCTCTTCCCTCGCCAATCTTCAACCCCAAGGGCAAGCCGTTGATTCAACAGGCGGCGGCGCAGTTGTTTTTTCGTGGGATTCCCTAAATCTGACATTGAGGGCAGAAATGACTGGAGCGGCCCGTAATTTTAACCCGTTCGATGGCCGTACCGCAGACCCGGCAGGGCTGGCCCCGACGGCCATAGACCTGAGCGCGATCGCCATAGTTGCCCGGAACCCCCAATAAATTGAGAAAATCGCTGAAGGTTGTCCCCCCATGGGCGATCGCTTCCTCTAGAACCGCCAGAATTTGGCTGTGAATTTTCGTGATTTGAACAGGGGTGAGGTGGGAGGCGATCGCCTCCGGCCGCACCCCACTAGCAAAGCACACCTCATCAGCATAGATATTACCCAACCCCGCCACAATGTTTTGATCCAACAGTGCTGCCTTGATTGTCCGTTGGGTTTTGTGCAAACGAGCTTGTAGATAATCGGGGGTAAATTCCGGCGCGAAGGGTTCCGGGCCGAGGCGGGTGAGGCCCGTGATAATTTGCTCTAGAGGCACACCAGGGGGAACGAGCCAGATCTGGCCAAAGGTGCGACTATCCACAAACCGCAATTCTCGCCCCTGCTCAAAGAACATCCGAATCCGCGTGTGCTTTTCTAACGGTTCCGTCGCCTTCACCCAAAACAATTGCCCCGTCATCCGCAGATGCACCCCTAACCAACCGCCGGAGGACAATTGAGCGATTAAATATTTCCCTCGCCGTTGCCACGCTGCAATGCGATCGCCCTGAAGCGTGGGGGCAAAATTCGCAGCAGAAAGGGGGTAGGCAAGGCTGCGCTGATGCAACACTTCCCCCCCCTCAAAAATGTGGCCAGTGGTTTGCTGCTGCAAACCCCGGCGTACCGTTTCCACTTCTGGAAGTTCTGGCACAGGTAGGCGATCGCTTAGGCTTTCGCTGCCTTTTCAGGAGCGGCTTTCACCACTTGTAATTCATGTTCCGCAAAGTTGTTCGTGGCCACACCGGAGTAGTTCACTTTGTTGAAGCGAACGATCACCGGGTAGATAATCCCACTTTTATCAACGGAGGCAACAGTGCCCACATCTTGATACCAGTAGGATTCTTTGCGTAAAACTTTGACGACATCACCGCGCTTTGCCATAAAATTTGTCTCCATTAACAGTCGGGATTTATCTAGATTCAAGCCTACACGGAAATCCGATGCTCTGCCTACCATCAGTTTTAAGTTTTGTGAAGGCAGGCGCAGGGGCGATTGCCGTAGCCTGCCCTCCGCTTTAGCCCACGGATCGCCCGCGAAAAAATCAGCATTCCTTGCTACCCTTAAAAACAGCCCAATTCCTCCAAGACCATCGTGCAAACCGCCGACCTTTGGCCCACCCTCCTCCAACAACTCCTCGATCGCCAATCCCTCACCCCTGACCAAGCCGCCCAACTGATGACCGGCTGGCTCAATGAAGATATTCCCGCCGTCCTCTCCGGGGCGATCCTCGCAGCAATTCAAGCTAAGGGGGTTTCTGCTGCGGAATTAGCCGGGATGGCCCGCGTTCTTCAGGGGCAATCTCGCCAACAGGAGGCCATTACCCACAGCACCCCCGTTATTGATACCTGCGGCACGGGGGGAGACGGTTCCCACACATTTAATATTTCTACCGCTGTTGCCTTTGTTTGTGCCGCCGCTGGGGTAGCGGTGGCGAAACATGGCAACCGCTCCGCTTCGAGTAAGGTGGGTTCGGCGGATGTGTTGGAGGCGTTGGGCGTGAATTTAGCGGCCCCCACGGAAAAAGTACAGGGCGCATTAATCGCTGTGGGGATTACGTTTCTGTTTGCCCCCGGTTGGCATCCCGCGATGAAGGCGGTGGTTCCCTTCCGTCAGGCGTTGAAGGTGCGCACCGTGTTTAATCTTTTGGGGCCGTTGGTGAATCCCCTGCGGCCGACGGGCCAGGTGATTGGCGTTTATGATCCGGCGTTTATTGAGCCGATGGCGGCGGCGTTGCAACAGTTGGGTTTAGGCAAGGCGATCGTCCTCCATGGCCGGGAACGGTTGGATGAGGCAGGGTTAGGGGATGCGACGGATTTGGCGGTGGTGGATGGCGAAACGCTGCAAACAGCGGTATTACATCCCCAGGAGTTTGGCCTCACCCCTGCCCCCCTTGCTGCCCTCCAAGGGGGGGAATTGGCGGAAAATACCGCCATTTTAACCGCTGTCCTTCAGGGCAAAGGCACGGCGGCGCAAATGGATGTGGTGGCGTTGAATGGGGCGATCGCCCTCCAAGTAGCTGGCGTTGTCCCCATGTTGGATCACGCCGCTGGCATTACCAAAGCAAGGGAAATCCTCGCCAGCGGGGCCGCCTGGGATAAACTCCAAGCCTTGATCACGTTTTTGCAAGCCTAAACCATGGCGGAGCCGATTCTTCACAACCAAGATTTCTACGGCTGGATTCAGCAGCAGATCCTGCTGTTGCAAGAGGGGCGGCTAGAGGAATTGGATCGAGAAAATTTGTTAGAGGAGTTGGCGGATTTGGGACGTTCAGAAAAACGGGCCTTGACAAGCCAAATGGCCCGGCTGTGCTGCCATTTGCTTAAATGGCATTACCAACCCGCCCGGCGCAGTCGGTCTTGGGTGTTGACGATCCGGGGTGCTCGCCAAGAAATTCAGAGCCTTTTACGGGATAACCCCAGTCTCAAGGGGCAGTTAGCCGAGTTGTTTGCCGATGGTTACGCCAGAGGGCGGTTGTTGGCGTTGGATGAAACGGGGTTAGGGGATAGCATTATTCCTGAAGTAGCCTCCTTCACCTTTGAGGAAGCTATGGAGGAGGCGATCGCCTGGGAATCCAACCCCTAAGCAAACGTCAATGGCTCACTAAAGCTCCCAGAGGTGTTGCGGCTACTGCGGGGGCTTCTGGTGAAGCGTTGACCAAATGGGATAAATGAATGGGCAATAACACTGTAAATGTGGTTTGTTTGCCCACCTTCGATGTACAGGTTAAGGAACCTTGGTGTTTTTCCACAACAATTTGATAGCTAATCGCCAACCCTAAACCCGTTCCTACCCCCTCCGGTTTGGTGGTGAAAAATGTTTTAAAAATATTCTCCAAATTTTCCGGCGTAATCCCATGGCCATTGTCCTGGATGGCGATCGCCACCTGCTCCCCCCCTCGCCGTTCCGTGGTTAGCGTAATTTGGGGGCGGCGTTCCGTCTGGCCTTCGAGGGCATCTAAGGCATTACTTAAAATATTCATAAACACCTGATAAAGGGAGCCGGAATAACCCTCTACTCCAGGAATATTGCCATAATTTTTCACCACATCCACCCCCTTTTTAATCCGATTATTCAAAATCAGCAACGTACTATCCAAACAGGCATGGATATCAACATTGTGGGGGTTAACATCATCGAGACGGGAAAAATTCCGTAAACTCAGGACAATTTGACGGGTGCGATCAGCCCCCACCTGCATCGATTGCAGCAATTTCGGTAAATCGGTTTTCAAAAACTCCTGATCTAATTCCTCTGCTGTTTCTTCTAATTCTGCTTGTAAATCCGCTGGAATATGGGCTAACACCCGTTCATAGGCTTCCAAAAGCTGAAATAGATCGTCAATATAGTTGTGGGCATGGACTAGGTTGCCATGGATAAAGTTAACCGGGTTATTAATTTCATGGGCGACCCCCGCCACCATCCGCCCCAAACTGGACATTTTTTCACTGGCCAGAAGTTGCTGGGCCGTGGCCGCTTTTTGTTCTGCTAACAGATGTTTCACATAGTCGATTAGTTGATTGAGGGCGATCGCCACCGTCCCTACCTCATCCGCCGTTTTCACCACCGCCTGACGCTCAAAATCGCCATCCTCCGTTACCGCTTTGGCAACTTTAGTCACTTCCTCCAAGGGTTGGGCGATCGCCTGGCTGGCAAAAATCGTCCAAATCACCGCAATCAAAATTGAAAGGCCAACACTCCCCACCAGCCAATAGAGGCGCAGTTGATGTAAATCTTCTAAACGAGCTTCAATCGCTGCCTTTTCGACACGGGCATGGTTGACCAACTCCACCAATTGATCAGAAATTGCATCAAAATGCAGCGTGAGGGGACTATTGGTAAATTCCATTAACGCTACACGCATCATCGCCACTTCTTCCGGCGAAGGAGTGGGGCCAAAACCCGCTACCAACGTTGCAAGTTGTTCAAAATATGCTGGGGGAACCCCTTGGTAAGTATTGAGAAAATGAGGTAAATGGTGGACATGGACTTCATGGTTAACATGACGTTTGACGGATTGCACATCAAAGGCTTCAAGCTCTATCCAAGTTGCGGTTAGGGTCGCTTGATAGTCCAAAATCTGCTCATATTCCGTCGCAAAAGCAGGAAAATCATCCGCCAGGGCGATTAATTGCTGTTGGTGGGTACGGGTTTGGAGGACTACCGTTTGCAACTGCCGGTAGAGTTCGATTTCTGTGTGGGCGTGGTCTTGGGCTTGCCAAGCCTGCTGTTGATGAATTTCACCCCAGATAAAGCCTAGGGTAGAGCCGGCGATCGCCACCGTCAGCACAATAATATAACCCGCTGCAATCTTCCGCCCCACCCGTAGACGACTCAACCAAGCCGTCAAACCCCGTTGGGGTAAAGACAGCGTATATTGCATCGTCGATTTAAAAACCGAGGGTTTGGTGGAGTTTGGGGGATTCATCGGCATCAAATTAAGGCCTTGAGAGGAGTTTTTTCCATGATGGCGTATTCCCATGGGTTTCTGCCGCTCCTACAAAGCTCTACAGGCCAAAAATCTCCAAAACCGCAATATTTTAAAGCCCCACAAAAAAATCCCCCGCCCAAAGGCAGGGGATTCAGCTTAGTGCGTTAAGCCTAATCAGCCAAACTTACCAGCCGTTGAAGCAATTACAAACGCCGCATAGGTGAGGACGTAACCCACAGAGAAGTGAGCCAAACCGACCACACGGGCTTGCACGATGGAGAGAGCCACCGGCTTATCTTTCCAGCGAACCAGGTTCGCCAAAGGCGTGCGCTCATGGGCCCAAACGATCGTTTCGATCAGTTCTTGCCAGTAACCGCGCCAAGAGATCAGGAACATGAAGCCCGTTGCCCAAACCAGGTGTCCGAAGAGGAACATCCAAGCCCAGACCGACAGGTTATTCACACCGAAGGGGTTGTAGCCGTTGATTAACTGTGCGGAGTTCGCCCAGAGGTAATCGCGGAACCAGCCCATCAGGTAGGTAGAGTTTTCGTTGAACTGAGCAACGTTGCCCTGCCAAATACCCAGGTGTTTCCAGTGCCAGTAGAACGTCACCCAACCGAGGGTGTTGAGCATCCAGAACATCGCCAAGTAGAAGGA
This sequence comes from Spirulina sp. CCNP1310, assembly GCF_034932185.1. NCBI lineage: Bacteria > Bacillati > Cyanobacteriota > Cyanophyceae > Spirulinales > Spirulinaceae > Spirulina > Spirulina sp. CCNP1310. Next base: position 9,355 of record NZ_JAYGHW010000024.1, read on the forward strand.
ATCCCAAGCGGAGATGTCGCAGGTACCGCCACGGCCGGGGCCGTCGCAGGGGAAGCTGTAGCCGAAGTCTTTCTTATCGGGCATCAGCTTGGAGCCACGGGCATCCAACGCACCTTTGATCAAGATCAATGCGGTGGTGTGCAGCCCTAAGGCGATCGCATGGTGAACCAAGAAGTCCCCAGGCCCAATGGTCAAGAACAAGGAGTTCGTGCCACTGTTGATGGCATCCAGCCAGCCAGCCAACCAAACGTTACCGGAGTTGGGCCAAGCGGTGGAAGCAATACTGTCGGGGTTCGACAGCAGAACATCGAAGCCATAGAGGAGTTTACCGTGGGAAGCTTGAATCCACTGGGCAAACACCGGCTCGATCAAGATTTGTTTCTCAGGCGTACCGAAGGCAACCACCACATCGTTGTGGACATAGAGGCCCAAGGTATGGAAACCGAGGAACAGGGAAACCCAGCTTAAGTGGGAGATGATCGCTTCTTTGTGTTCGAGCATCCGCGCCAACACGTTGTTTTTGTTGGCTTCAGGATCGTAATCCCGCACAAAGAAGATCGCACCGTGGGCAAATGCCCCCACCATCAGGAACCCAGCAATGTACTGGTGATGGGTGTAGAGGGCTGCTTGGGTGGTGAAGTCCTTCGCAATGAAAGCGTAGGAAGGCAGGGAATACATATGTTGTGCCACCAAGGAGGTGATCACCCCTAAACAAGCCAAGTGCCAACCCAATTGGAAATGGAGAGACTCGTTGTAGGTGTCGTAGATCCCTTTGTGACCTTCCCCAATCATGCCGCCAAAGGGAGTGCCTTTGGGGGGATTGTGGGCTTCCATGATTTCTTTCATGCTGTGACCAATACCGAAGTTTGTCCGGTACATATGGCCAGCAACGATGAAGATCACGGCGATCGCCAAGTGGTGGTGAGCAATATCCGTTAACCACAGGGATTCGGTTTGGGGATGGAAACCACCCAAGAAGGTGAGGATCGCAGTCCCAGCACCATCAGCAGTACCAAAAACATGGCTAGCGGTATCGGGGTTAGCCGCATAAGCGCCCCAGTTCCCGGTAAAGAAGGGAGCCAAACCCGCCGGGTGAGGTTTCACCGACAGGAAGTTATCCCAACCCACATGCACCCCACGAGATTCAGGGATGGCAACGTGAACCAAGTGACCCGTCCAAGCCAAGGAACTTACCCCAAACAAACCCGCTAAGTGGTGGTTGAGGCGGTGTTCTGCCAACTTAAACCACTGCAAGCTGGGGCGGAACTTGGGTTGCAAGTGCAACCAGCCCGCAAACAGCATTAGGGCAGAGAGGATGAGCAGGAAGATCGAACCTTGGTAGAGGTCTTGGTTGGTGGTCATCCCAATGGTGTAGAACCAGTGGTAGACCCCGGAGTAGCAGATATTAACAGGGTTACTGGCCCCAGCTTGGGTGAACGCATCGATCGCGCCACTACCGAACTGAGGATCCCAAATCGCATGGGCGATGGGACGTACATTTAGAGGATCTTTAATCCACTGTTCAAAGTTGCCTTGCCAAGCGACATGGAAAATCGTGCCGGAGGTCCACAGAAAGATGATGGCTAAGTGGCCGAAGTGCGAAGCAAAAATCTTTTGGTAAAGATTTTCTTCGGTCATGCCATCGTGGGTTTCAAAATCGTGGGCCGTGGCAATCCCGTACCAAATCCGACGTGTTGTCGGGTCTTGGGCGAGATCCTGGCTAAATTTTGGGAATTTAGTTGCCATAAACCTTTTTAGGAAATACTCCTAGCGTGAACAATGGCGCTGAAACAAACAGCTCATGTATTTGATGCCCCCCACCGAACCTCGTCCGGTGGAGGTCGGGGAACAACTCAACCAGAGGAATTTCACCCCTGATTTTATCGTTTTTAACAAAACGTTCAACCGACGGATAGCATCCGCGCCAAGAAGAACGACCAGGTGGTCACAATCCCTCCTAAGAGGTAATGGGCGACCCCCACAGCGCGACCTTGAACGATGCTCAGAGCACGGGGCTGAATGGCAGGGCCAAGTTTCAGCTTATTATGCGCCCAAACAATCGACTCGATCAATTCTTGCCAGTAGCCGCGACCACTGAACAGGAACATGAGGCTGAAGGCGAACACGAAGTGACCGGCGAGGAACATGATGCCGTAGGCCGACAGTGCCGAACCGTAGGAGTTAATCACGTTGGCGGCTTGGGCCCACAGGAAGTCCCGTAGCCAGCCGTTGATCGTGATGGCACTTTGAGCAAAGTTCCCAGCGGTGATGTGCGAAACATTGTCACCGGAAACGGTTCCCCAGACATCGGATTGCATTTTCCAACTGAAGTGGAAGATGACCACCGAGATCGAGTTATACATCCAGAACAGACCGAGGAAGACGTGATCCCAACCAGAAACCTGGCAGGTACCACCACGACCGGGGCCGTCACAGGGGAAGCGGAAACCCAATTCAGCTTTGTCTGGAACCAGACGAGAGCTACGGGCGTACAGCACCCCTTTCAGGAGGATCAACACCGTCACGTGAATCGTGAAAGCATGGATGTGGTGAATCATGAAGTCTGCCGTCCCTAAGGTAATCGGCATCATCGCGATTTTGCCACCGACGGCAACGATACCGCCGCCAAAGGCATAACTCACCGGCTCAAGCGCGTTGGGGGCAGTGCCACCGGGCGCAAGGGTATGGAGATTTTGAATCCACTGAGCAAAGATGGGTTGCAGTTGAATCGCGGTGTCCGAGAACATGTCTTGGGGACGACCCAACGCACGCATGGTGTCGTTGTGGATATAGAGTCCAAAGCTATGGAAGCCGAGGAAAATACACACCCAGTTCAGGTGTGAGATGATCGCGTCACGATGGCGCAGAACACGATCAAGGAGGTTATCGACATTTTTGGCGGGGTCATAATCCCGCACCATGAAGATTGCGCCGTGGGCCCCAGCCCCAACGATGAGAAAAGCGCCGATCCACATGTGGTGGGTGAACAGGGAGATTTGGGTCCCGTAATCGATCGCTTGGTAGGGGTAGGGGGGCATCGCGTACATATGCTGGGCGACGATAATCGTCAGGGAGCCGAGCAACGCGAGGTTAATCGCCAATTGGGCATGCCAAGAGGTGGTGAGGATTTCGTAAAGACCTTTGTGGCCTTCCCCGGTGAAGGGGCCTTTATGGGCTTCAAGGATTTCCTTCATGCTGTGACCGATGCCCCAGTTCGTCCGGTACATATGACCGGCGATGATGAACAGCACGGCGATCGCCAAGTGGTGATGTGCCACATCGGTGAGCCAGAGGCTGCCCGTCACGGGGTTTAAGCCGCCCTTAAAGGTTAAGAAATCGGAATACGCACCCCAGTTGAGGGTAAAGAAGGGGGTTAGCCCTTGGGCAAAACTGGGGAACCACTCAGACATCTGTGCCGTATCCATGATGTATTCATGGGGCAGGGGGATGTCTTTCGCCGCCACACCGGCATCCAGGAGTTTGTTCACCGGCAAGGACACATGGATCAAGTGACCCGTCCAGCCGAGGGAACCGCAACCCAACAACACCGAGAGGTGATGGTTCATCATGGATTCGGTGTTTTGGAACCACTCCAGTTTAGGAGCGGCTTTGTGGTAGTGGAACCAGCCTGCAAAGAGGCAGAGGGCTGCCATTACTAAGCCACCGATGGCGGTGCAGTAAAGCTGGTATTCCGTGGTAAAGCCCGCAGCACGCCACATATGGAAGAATCCAGAGGTGATCTGGATTCCATGGAAGCCGCCCCCAACGTCACCGTTGAGGATGTCTTGACCCACGATGGGCCAAACGACTTGCGCACTGGGTTTGATGTTAATGGGATCGCCGAGCCAAGCAATGTAGTTGGAGAAGCGAGCACCATGGAAGTACATACCGCTTAACCAAACAAACACCACCGCTAGATGGCCGAAATGCGCACTGAAGATTTTCCGAGAAATATCTTCTAGGTCGCTGGTCTGACTATCGAAATCATGGGCATCAGCGTGTAGGTTCCAAATCCAAGTGGTGGTTTTGGGGCCTTTGGCTAATGCGCGACTGAAATGACCGGGTTGCCCCCACTTCTCGAACGAAGTGGGTACGGGGTCATTATCTACCGTTACTCTGACTTTAGTCTCTCTTTCTGGAGGACTGATTGTCATGAGGATTCTCCTCCCTAGACAACGAAAATGAGCGTATTCCCGTTCGAGAATTTAAACAACGAAACTGAGGTAAACCAAGGGGTTGCCGCAGAATTTCGCTTTTCTTAAAATATCAGACCTTCCCTAGGGAAGATCACAGATATCGCAAGTCCAATCGCTTCCTTTGACAGAACGCTTGTAGTAGATGATAAGTCTTGCGTTCTCTTGCTGCCGGACAGGTTAACAATATTTAAAATTAGCCCCAATCCTTAGCGGGACTGGCTTTGAACGGTCATTCTTTCGGGACTCTCGTCAAGAATGTTGCGAAATTTTTTTACAAAATGAAACATTTCGTTCATAAAAACTTGTACTGCTTAACAGGGCGATCGCCCCCTTCCCCCGGAATGGGGCTTCCCCTGAGGGAGGGGTCAGATTCCGCTATAGTCCTTATAAGGAAAGGCGATCGCTCCACTGAGGTCGCTGCTGTTCTAGGGGGAAAGCTTATGAAATTTCGACTTTGGCCCGTTGTGGCGATCGCACTCACCTTGTTACTTAGCGTCACCTTGGCCGGATGTGGGGGCGATCGCTCCCCCACGCCACCACCGGCCCAGGTCAACAGTGGCAACCTAACGGAAACGGCTCCCCCGCCGCTCATCCGCCAACTTCAGCCTGCCCTAGAGCTATATCAACCCCAAATCACGATCCTCAACCCCAAACCCGACACGGTGCTAAAGGATGCCACGGTGGAGGTCAGCATCAAGGTGGAGGACTTACCGTTATTCACTGCCCCGGATTTAGAAATCGGCCCCCATGTGAATGTGATCCTCGATAATCAGCCCGCTATTCCTATATATGGTGTGGAAAAACCGCTCACCTTCACCGACCTCACCCCCGGAACCCATACTCTCCGGGTCTTTGCCGTCACCCCCTGGGGAGAAAGCTTTAAAAATGACGGGGCCTTTGCTCAAACCGAATTTAGTATCCTCACTGCCAACCGCCAAAACAACCCCGATCCCCATCTGCCCCTACTCACCTACAACAGCCCCCAAGGAACCTACGGCGCGGAGCCGATTTTGCTCGATTTCTACCTCACCAATGCGCCCTTAAAAAATCTCGGAACCCCTGAACCCCTGAGTGATTGGCGGATTCGCGTGACGGTCAACCAGCAAACTTTTCTACTGGATCGCTGGCAACCGCTCTATCTTAAGGGGTTCAAACCGGGGTTAAATGCTGTGAAATTAGAATTTCTCAATGGCAATGGGGAGCCGGTGGATAACGTCTTTAACAATGTGGTTCAAGTGGTGAACTACCAACCGGGCAATCCCGATCCCCTTGCGGCTCTGATTCGGGGAGAATTGAGTGCGGATCAAGCTCGTGCTTTGGTGGATCCTGGCTTTACCCCTGATGTCTTGGTAGAACCGGAGGCGATCGCTCCTGAAATTCCTGAAGTTCCTGAAGTTGTTGAACCAGAGGCGATCGCTCCTGAAATTCCTGAAGTTCCTGAAGTTGTTGAACCAGAGGCGATCGCTCCTGAAATTCCTGAAGTTCCTGAAGTTGTTGAACCAGAGGCGATCGCTCCTGAAATCCCTGAAGCCCCTGAAGTAATCGAACCAGAGGCGATCGCTCCTGAAATCCCTGAAGCCCCTGAAGTAATCGAACCAGAGGCGATCGCTCCTGAAATCCCTGAAGTTCCTGAAGTTGTTGAACCAGAGGCGATCGCTCCTGAAATCCCAGTCGCAGAAGATCAACCGCAGCCAGAGCAAACCGAAACCATAGATCCGATTGTGGCCCCAGAAACTCCCCAGCCTAAACGCAATTGGGGAGAAGCCTTCCAACGGTGGCGCAAGAGCAACGCGCCCCCTATGGTGGTGGAACCGGAAACCCCCGATACGCTAACGGCAGAACCGGAAGCCCCCGTTCCGGAAGCCATGGCTGAACCGGAACCCGAACCCGAAGCAGCAACCGAAGAACCGACACCAGAGCCGCCAGCAACAATGGCTCCCACTGTGGAATAATCTCTCGCTGGGCTAAATCCGGATTCCCCTGCTGATGACCAGGAAAAACGTTATACCTGGATCACAACCCTGCTGTACACCCCCTCCCCTGAACAACGCTCCCCAAGATGAACATCGAAATCCAAACCGTCGGCGATATTCAAGTGATTGCCCTGGCTGGGGACGTGGATGCCAACACTGCCCCCAAGGTACAGCAGGAAATTCTCCCCCTCGCTTTGCCCCAGAGCAAAATTCTGCTCAACCTCACCAACGTCCCCTATATGTCCAGCGCCGGCCTGCGGATGTTGCTCTCTCTCTACCGTCAGACCACCGCCAAACAAGGACAGTTGGTGCTGGTGGGTTTGGGGCAGGATATTCGCCGCACGATGGCTGTAACGGGATTTCTCAACTTTTTTACCACCTGCGACAGCTTGGAGTTGGGGCTGACGGTGTTTAAACGGGAAAATCATTAAATGGGAGTGCGGATTGAGGCCTATGGGCGATCGCCTGAGTTTCCGCTAGAGTTAGGCCATAGCGTTACCGATCGCGCTCAGGGGGCAAAGGCTTGTGGCCAAAGGTTTATGGGAGCAGATCCTCCTTGAAGAAATTATCAAGCTGCAACAACAGGTTACAGAGTTAACCATTGCGCAAACAGCCCTTGAAGCCCAAAGCCAACTTTTAGCCGGGTTTGTGGAAATTGCCCGCTGGTCTAATCCGGGTCAAGGTTCCCCGCTAGTACAACAGGAAATTCTCAAGCCCTTCCTCTCCGAAGCCCTCAACCTCTCAACCACCATAACCGGCGCAGAGCGGGGCAGTCTCCTCCTCGTCGATCAATCGGGACAGATTGAAGACGCGATCTTTACCCAAGACATTAACCGTCAGCCCCAAAAACTTTTTCGCCAAACCCTCGATCGCGGCCTCGCCGGTTGGATCTACACCCACCGCCAAAGTGTCTTAATTCCCGATACGGAGCAGGATGAACGCTGGCTCAAATGGCCGGACAATCAATATACAGCCCGCTCCGTTTTGGGGATTCCCATCCTCAAAAAAAATATTTTGTACGGGGTGCTGACGCTGCTCCATAGCCAGCCGGAGCATTTCAGCCCGGCGGCTTTGGATGTGATGCAGGCGACGGCTAATCAAATGAGCCTCGTTTTGGAAAATGTCCAAATCTATGGCCGCCTCCAACGCTATTCCCAAAGCCTTGATGCGGAATTGGAAAAGGGCCGCCAAATTCAGATCAATTTTTTGCCCGAAGTGATTCCCCAATGGCCGGGCTGGGAAATTGCTACCCATTTTCAACCGGCCTATCAGGTGGCAGGGGATTTTTATGATGTGTTTGCCCTGCCCCAGGGTCATATTGGTTTGGTGATTGCCGATGTTTGTGATAAGGGGGTGGGGGCGGCGTTGTTTATGGGGCTGTTTCGCAGTTTGATGCGGATTTTTTCCGGGCAAACGGTGTTGGCGGGGTTAAGCGTCCAGTCTTTGGAGGAGCATGAGTTATTGATTGAGCAATATGTGACGGGGGCGATCGCCTCCGATACGGAACGACGCAACCAAAATTATCCCGTCATGGGCCTAGACCCGGAGCATACCCTCGCCCTGCGGGCCATCCGCCTCACCAATGACTACATCGCCCTCAACCATGGGGATTTAGGGATGTTTGCCACGCTCTTTTTTGGGGTGTTAAACCCCAATACTGGGGAATTAACCTATGTCAATGGGGGCCATGAACCCCTGATGGTGCTAACGCCCCAGGGTGAAGTCCGGGAGGAGTTGCGGGCATCGGGGCCGGCCTTGGGGATTGTGCCGAAAATTCCCTTTCGGATGCGGCGCACGGTTTTAGCCGTGGGGGAGGTGCTGTTGGGCTATACCGATGGGGTGACGGAGGCCCGGGCCGCCGATGACGGTTTTTTTACCAAAGCCCAACTGTTGGCGAGCCTCCCGCCTCAAATTGACTCCGCCGCTAGGCTGCTGGAAGAGATTATGATCTCGGTACGTCGTCATGTCGGAGATGTGCAACAGTTTGATGATGTGACGATGTTTGCGGTTCGTCGGGAAGGAGGGGCATGATGGGTGAAGCGTTGCGGGTGGCGGGGGTGTTGGGGTCGTTAGGGGCGATCGCCCAATATGTGAAAACGGCAGCGGCGGCGGCAGAGTTGGAGCCAGCCCAAGCCTATAACCTCCGGTTAGCGGTGGATGAAATCGCCACGAATATCATTACCCATGGTTATCAAGAGGCGGGATTAAGTGGGGAAATTTTAGTGTGGGACACCTGTACCCCAAAATCGCTGATCATTCACCTCGAAGATTATGGGCAGGCCTACAACCCCCACCAATGGCAAGGGGAAATCACACCGGAACTCTGCCAACAGCCCCTTGAGCAGCGACCCCTAGGGGGGTTGGGGGTTTATTTAGCGATGCGCAGTGTGGATCAGTTTCGCTATGGGCGGTTGGGCGATCGCAATCATACTGAATTTGTGATTTTCCGAAATTCGACCCCATGATCCTGTTGTACTAGGTATGAATTTATACAAGCGTGCCATGAGTATGATCCGTCGCATTTTCATTTTCGGGTTGCTGGTGGTGGCGGCTATCGGGGGAGTGATTTTGAGTCATGGCCCCGCCCAAGCCACCAGCACCGATACCATTGTTTATACTTGGGCCTACCCTAACTTAGGCTCCCATGAACGGGTGTGTAAGGCGATCGTCACCCATCCCGTGATCAATCAACGCACCCCCAAAGATCCGACTCGTCAACGGGTGACAGTGCGATCGCACATTGTTGACCCGCAATTCTGCCAATAGGCAATAACCCATAACCCTCAACCCGTAGGGGCGAAAGGTTGCAATTTTCGCCCCTTCCCCTTTTTTGGGGAGACGATTCCCATTCCCCATTCCCGCCAATTAGGTTAAGATTTGTGAAATTTTGGGCGGGCAGTTGATAGAGTGGCACAGGTTTGCTATCGCGATCGCACCTCCCATCGTCAAAATCGGCAACAGTCCAGTTATCTCCAAGGGGAAACCCCGTTTTCTCCTGTCGATGCCTGAATGTACCCGTCATCCTCACACTGACATTGCAAAAATTCTCTATGAAAAAATTAATTGCTGGGTTCGCCCTGGGTTTAAGTCTTGCGATCGCTGCTCCCCATGCCGTTGCCCAAGCCCAAGCTCCTTTAACCTGGGTGAACCCCCAACGCCAAGCCACAGACCTGGGATTTGATGAACAACTGTGGCGCAGCTACTACGGTGGAGCCGGGGACAAAGCCGCCTTAATTCAATCCATTGACCACAGCCTCCGCTATCTCAACACCCCCTCAGCAGCGGAAGCCTACCGCAATTATCCAATCCGCTGGATTACCCGCGATCGCACCCGTCGCTCCCTCCTACGATTCCGGGAACTCCTCCAAACCGCCCGCAGCCCCCAAGAATTACAAGCCGCCGTCAAACGAGAATTTACCTTTTACCGCTCCGTCGGGCTAGATAACCAAGGCACAGTTTATTTCACTGGCTACTATGAGCCAATTTACCAAGCCAGTCGCGTCCGTACCGCTGAATATCGCTATCCCCTCTACCGCCGGCCCGCCGACCTCGAACAATGGGCGATGCCCCACCCCACCCGTATTGCATTAGAAGGGGTGGATGGTATGGGGACGGATAGCCGATTAGCCGGGAATGAATTGGTGTGGCTGCGCGATCGCCTCGAAGCCTATCTCGTCCATATCCAAGGTTCAGCACAGCTTAAGTTCCCCGATGGCTCGATCATGACCGTTGGTTATCACGGTAGTACGGATTTTCCCTATGTGAGCATTGGCCAATTAATGATCCGCGATGGTCTCCATCCCCGCGATGGCTTCACATTGCCCAAAATGATCAATATTTTCAACCAACAGCCGGATCTCCTCACCCGCTACCTCCCCCAAAATGATCGGTTTATCTTTTTCCGGGATACCCAAGGCGCACCCGCTACCGGCAGCCTAGGCGTTCCCGTCACTGCCGATCGCTCCATTGCAACCGATCGTGATTTGATGCCCGCTGGTGCATTGGCTCTGATCCGCACTCAAATTCCCTTCCCCGATGGAAATGGCGGCATAGCAGCCCCGACGGTGAGCCGTTTTGTTTTAGATCAAGATCGCGGTAGTGCGATCCGCACGCCGGGCCGGGTGGATGTCTATATGGGAACGGGGGAAGTGGCCGGTTTACGGGCTGGGGTGATGGGCTATCGTGGCCAGTTGTATTATTTGATGTTGAAAGAGTAGAGCCGGAGCGAAAATTTCCCCGATGGGGGCGCAAACCTTAAACCTTTCGCCCCGACTACACTGGGGATAGCATTTTGAGTAGGAGTAGCGCGATGATTCCCGGTGAACTTTTTCCAGAACCAGGGGAAATTGAATTAAATGAGGGGCGACCCACTCTGAGTTTAACGGTGGCCAATGGGGGCGATCGCCCCATTCAGGTGGGTTCTCACTTCCATTTCTATGAAGTGAACAACGCCCTAGCCTTTGATCGTGAAGCGGCGCGGGGGATGCGGTTGAATATTCCGGCGGGGACGGCGGTGCGGTTTGAGCCAGGGGATGAAAAAACCGTGGAGTTGGTGGCTTTAGCAGGCCGGCGGGAAGTGTACGGCTTGAATAATCGTGTTAATGGGCCCTTGTAATGATTTTGCCCCCTTTTTTGCTGGAGCCGGTACGGGTGGAGCGGGTGGCGATCGCCATTACCGATCTCCCCCCTGATTTGGAGGGCTGTAAAATTGTGCACCTCTCTGATCTCCATTACGATGGCCAATCTTTGGGAGATGGGATGTTACAGGAGGCGATCGCCCTTGTTAATGCCGAAAATCCCGACCTGATTGCCCTCACGGGGGACTATATCAGCGATGATCCCGCCCCGATGATTCCCTTAGCGAATCACCTCAAGGATTTAAAAAGCCGCTGTGGCGTGGTGGCCAGTTTGGGCAACCATGATAACCAGGGTTTAGCGCAACGCCAAGCGGTGATCGATGCCTTGCAGTCTGCCGAAATCATGGTGCTGTGGAATGCGATCGCCTATCCCCTCGGGCCCGGTTTAGCGGTGGTGGGATTAGCAGATTTGTGGTCACGGGAATTTAAACCTCAGCCGGTTTTCGCTGCTCTCCCCCCCGGCCTGCCCCGCCTCGTCCTCTCCCATAATCCCGATTCTGCGGCCCAACTCCAATCTTGCCGTGTGGATCTCCAGTTAGCCGGCCACACCCACGGCGGCCAGATTGTCCTCCCCTCTGGGGAGCCACTGTTAGAAAATTTCGTCCGTTGGAAGCGCCGCGTCCCTTTACCAGTGGCGAAAAAGCTGGTGATGAACCTCGATTTCACGATTCGCCATTGGGAATGGGTACAGGGCCATCACTGGCTCGGCAGGAATCAACTCTATGTCAATCGCGGTTTAGGCAGCTATTTCCCTGGCCGCCTCAATTGCCCGCCGGAAGTGACGGTTTTAACGCTGAATGCGAAATAATCCCGGCAATGCGTGACGGTTGGGTTTGCTCCAGATCAGCCCAATTGGCGTAGGGGCGTTGGCGTAAGCCTGCCGGAGGCACAAAAATTTTTCGCCCCCACATCAGGGTTATTGGTGCAGGGGCATCAGGAGTAAGGGTAAGAGGATCAGTAGGCCGCCCCATAAGAGCCAGCGATCGCGCTCCTGTTTCACCCGTTGCCCATCCCCCTGCTCTGTGGCTAAGAGGGCATTGATCCGGTCTTCGAGGCGATGGGGTTGATCATGAAAGGCGATCGCCTTTTCCCAGGGGGGCAGAGGAGAGCGCACCACCAACAGCAATGATTCCGCCAAAACCAGGGGATCCACCTGAGTTGCTGCCCAATGGTCAGCCCGTAACTCCCGCAGGAGCAATAATTCTTGCCATAATTGGGCGGTACGGGGGAGCCAAGGGGTTAAACGCCGGAGCCAACCCCATACTAAAAACCACAAGGTATCACCATAGTAGGCATGGGCCTGCTCATGGGCGAGAACTGCGGCTAACTGCTCCCCGTTGAGTGTCTCCAGTAACCCTTGGCTTACCACCAATTGGGGCCGCCATAGCCCCACCTGTCCCGCAAAACATAAAGGGGTATCCAGTAAGCGAGCGGGGTGGTTTTGAATCTGGATCGCTGGATAGGTTTGCACTTGCTGCTGCGATCGCCATCCCCCCCAAAGCAGGGTTAAAAATACCAATCCCGCCCCCATTAAAATCGCCACACTCATACCATAGCCCCCAAACCCGACGGTCATCCCTGCCATCCGGCCAGCGGGCCCCATCAGCACAATGGCCAAGGCAGTCGTTAGTAATAGCAACGGCGGCAATGTCAACGCCCCCACCGTGGCCACCCATCGCTGCGGCCAGGATAACGTGCGAGGGATCGTGTAATAGCGTAGGAGCAGAGCAATGGCGATCGCCCCCCCCACCATCAACAGGTGCATCCTCTAACCCTCCCCCCGTTGGGCGCGGGCGGCCTTGAGCCGTTGGGCTAGTTCATCCAATTGGGTCACACTGGCCTGATCGAGGCGATCGGCAAAGGCCGCCACCACATCGGGATTGCTCACGCCGAGAAACTGCTGTAAATGCTCTTCAGCCCGCAACGCTTGGGCCTGAGTACGATTCAAACAAGCCCGCCATTGGAACGATCGCCCCACCTTTTGCCGCTGCACCCAACCCTTGTGGGCCAAGCGTTGTAGTACCGTCGTCACGGAAGTATAGGCCAATTCCCGTTGGGGGTCATTGAGGATGCGATCGTGAATATCTTTCACCGTTGCAGTTTCAAAATCCCAGAGCAGTTCGAGAATTTCCGTTTCAAGAGGCCCAAGGGACATCTGTTGAGGGCGATGGAAAGCAGACATAAGAGCAAAGGTAGTGGATTGTCTTATAGGTTAGCATCAGATATCGCTCCTTGAGCAAACCCATCAAAGCCCCCTTCAAATCCAACCATGGCGAACCTTCCCGTTAAATATCTCAACCCTTTTACGGACTACGGTTTTAAAAAACTTTTTGGGGAAGAACCCAATAAGAATCTGCTCCTTGATTTTCTCAATGAATTACTCAAGGATGAACAAGGCCCTATCGTTTCTCTTCACTATATTAAAAATGAACAATTAGGCAGTTCTGATCTAGATCGTAGAGCTATTTTTGATCTCTATTGTGAAAATGAAGCGGGGGAGCGGTTTATTGTTGAACTGCAAAAAAGTAAGCAACGTTTTTTTAAAGACCGCACTGTTTACTATTCTACGTTTCCCATCCGTGACCAAGCCCCTAAAAATGATTGGGATTATCAACTCAGTGCCGTTTACTTGATTGCTATTCTTGATTTTGTTTTTGATGAGGATCAAGCAGAGCCAGAAAAATATCGCTATGATGTCAAGCTGACGGATATTGATACCTGTAAGGTTTTCTATGATAAGCTCACTTTTATTTATTTGGAAATGCCCAAGTTCACCAAAACCATTGAACAACTTGAAACTCGTTTTGATAAGTGGTTATATGTATTGCGAAATTTAACTGAAATTCAAGCAATTCCCCCATCTTTGCAAGAACAAGTTTTTCAACAACTGTTTGAAACGGCGGAAATTGCCAAGTTTAGCCGGGAGCAAATGCGCTCCTACGAGGATAGTCTTAAATATTATCGTGATCTGAAAAATTCCATGGATACTGCACGGGATGAGGGGAAGGTTGAAGGGATTGAAATCGGTCGTGAGGAGGGGATTGGGATTGGTCGTGAGGAGGGGATTGGGATTGGTCGTGAGGAGGGGGTGAGAACTGTTGCTTTGGCATTGTTGCGGGAAGGGATGAGTGAGGGGGTGATTTTAAAAACGACGGGCTTAACGGCGGCGGAGTTGGCGCAATTGCGGCGGGAATTGGGGTGAATCAGTAGGCTGGCATGGTGCGTCAGTTGTTAAGCTATTGGTTAGTGTTATAGGTTGATCAATCTGACGCACCCTACGGTTCTACTCCGTTGGCTTGGACAATTTGCCAAGCTGCTACGAATAAATAGGATACTGTGTCATGTTTTCCCCCAACCATCCCTCATTATCATTTCTACCATGGCGAACCTTCCCGTTAAATATCTCAACCCTTTTACGGACTACGGTTTTAAAAAACTTTTTGGGGAAGAACCCAATAAGAATCTGCTCCTTGATTTTCTCAATGAATTACTCAAGGATGAAC